>JANRKG010000479.1:0-4180 GCA_033763635.1 Leptolyngbyaceae cyanobacterium bins.59 | reverse complement strand
TTTTTCCGCTGGTAACCTGCCATCATCCTTTCACGCCTTCCTGCTGTAACTCTCCGGTGCGAATTGCAAGCTGCTGGGTTTGCTCGCCCCTCAGAACTTTGATCTGGAGGGTTTGCCCTACCCGGCTGGCTTCTACCAGTTCTTGCAACTGATCCGCTTTGCGAACGGGCTGTCCATCAATTTGCAGAATCACATCACCCCGTCTCAACCCGGATTTTGCGGCTGGTGTATTGGGGAGAACGCGAATAACCAGCACCCCATCTACTTCAGGTACGACAAAGGCCGAATTGGGATCACTATTATTCTGACGGGCCAGTTCAGCCGTCAGAGTCGTCATTTGAACGCCTAAGTAGGGGTGGGCAATCCTCTCACCCCGCGCTAATTTGGCCTGAATTGCCTTGGCTTTGTTGATTGGAATTGCAAACCCAATCCCCATTGCATCAGCCCGAATGGCGGTATTAATGCCAATCACTTCCCCCTGAGCATTCAGCAGAGGGCCGCCCGAATTACCTGGGTTAATCGCTGCATCGGTTTGGATGAATTCCAGCCGTTTATCTGGAATTCCCACCTGAGCACTGGAACGCTTGAGGGTGCTAATGATTCCCAGGGTCACAGTATTATCGAGACCGACTGGGTTACCGACAGCGATCGCCCAATCTCCCACCTGTACCTCATCGGAATCTCCTAGAGATGCAAACGGCAAGTCACCCTTTGCATCCTCAATTTTGACCACTGCCAGATCTGTGACTTCATCAATACCACGCACTTTCCCATCGTAGGTCCGCCCGTCCTTCAACGTAACCGTGACGCGATCGGCCCCATTTACGACATGGGCATTGGTCAGGAGGATGCCACTGCGATCGATGATGAAGCCAGACCCTTGGCCCCGTAGCCTTTCTTCCTGGGGCATTCGCGAATACCCGTCATCGAAAAATTGGCGGAAGAAAGGATCTTCAAAGATGGGATCGACGGTGCGGCGGGTGACGGTGCGTTCCGTGTCAATCCGTACGACTGCCGTTCCTACCCGGTTGACCGCATCTGTCACAAAGCTATGGCCTGAGGTTAGCACCAATGGCGCTTTGCTACTCCCTTGAGCAGAACCCAGCGAAGATGGCACTAACTCCGGTCCCTGGGCCATTTGAGTCTCTGAGGGGAGGGGACTCTCTGCCTGAGCGGGCAGAGCGCCCACCAGCAAAACGATCCCCAGCAGCATCCCCAGCAGTGTCGCGAAAAGGTGGGTACTGACCCGTTTCAAAAAGGAAATCAGCTTCGAAAGTTGCATAGCCCGAATCAATGGTTCTCTGAAAGATCTTCAAGGAGCCTGTCCTTTTGACTATCATGACATTCACCCATTCAATTGTGCTGCGATCGTTGCTAAAAGTCCGATCTCACGTCTGCAATTCCGGAAAGGAGTGTGTCACAATTCAAATACTCTCGTCTATGAGCTACCCATGACTATTTCTAGATCTTTGAGAGGAGGTTCTGGCTCGTCCCAGTCGGGAGAAGAAAAGGCAACGCCTACATCTCACTCCCACTCCCATGAAAATTCTCATGGGCACGACCATTCCCATCGCTCTAAGCATCACCCCCATGTCCACAGCGAAGAATCGGTACGGCGGATTGTCAATCGTCTGTCGCGGGTCGAAGGCCATATCCGGGGTATCAAATCAATGGTACAACGGGATGAAGATTGCCCGGATGTTCTGATCCAGATTGCAGCCGTTCGGGGGGCACTGGATCGGATTGCTCGAATGATTTTGGATGAACACCTGACTCAATGTATTGTCCGCGCTTCAGCAGATGGCAATATCGAAACGGAATTAGAAGAACTGAAGATTGCCCTGGATCGGTTTCTCCCCAGAGATAAACCCGCCAATCGCAAGCAGACTGCCAGTACCGAAGAGGATTTTTAGGAAAGGCAGGAGGCAGAGGGCAGAAGGTAAAAGTTCATGCTCTTGACTCCCTTCTACCTTGCAAAAACAATAATAAAAATAGACTCTCCTCCTGTTTTGTTACACTCTCCTTCTGCCCTTTGCCCTGCCTTCTTACCCGCTGATGACCCCTGCAAACAACTCTGAAAACGGCTTTTCAGGCATTTCTGGTTTCGCCACAATCTCTACAGTGCGATTCTGGGCAGAAAGTTCAGTGAGAGCTTCGACACAAACCTGAGCGACTTTCGTTCGGGGAATGCTGCCATCGAACAAAGAATCTGCCGATTGCATGACAATCCCATCGGGGTTATCTTCGTTCTTCAGTCCCCCCGGACGCACGATCGTATACGTCAGACCACTTTGCCGCAGATACTCCTCTGCTTGCTTTTTCCAAACCAGAATCAGCCAGAACAGATTCAGGGGATGGAAGAGTTGGGAGACACAGAGGGATGTCACCAGCACAAAATGTTTGATCCCCTTGGTTTTTGCTGCATCTATCAGATTTTTGGTGCCTTCTAAGTCAACTTTGTAAGGCCCAGTGGGATCAAAGCTCGGTTTTGCGCCAGTGGCACAGAGCAGGACGGTGCTATCGCCGATCGCATCCGATAAACTGGCAGGATTTAACACATCTCCCAAGACCAGTTCTGCTTCCGCAGGTAAAATGCTCCGTGCGGCCTCCAGGTTGCGAACCAACGCCCGGACTGGAATGTTCCGGCGCACCAATTCCTGTACAATTCGCCGACCTGTTTCCCCGGTTGCCCCTGCCACGAATGCTTTCATCCCTTTATCCTCTAGCTAATCAATTTAGGTTTATCAGATCTGCATTGCCTTTGCATACACCGGAAGTCTCAGGAAAAGGCTGGTTGCTGAAGCACCCAATTTCTTTTCATGAAGGAACCTACCGTAAAATTTACTAAATCGAATGATAGAAGAAATGATGAACTGGTGATTTCAGGCATATTTCCTTGGAAAGAGGAGAGGTATCCTGAGGAAAGATGCGGGTTAGAAGCGAAGTATTCCTAAAATCTATTTCCTTCTACGAATTCACCTCCCAGGGACCTGTTTCATCCTGTAGCGTCTCGCACAATCGCTCAAGGAAAACTATCAGCCATCCCTGCCATTTCTTCGGTTGATTTCCATTCGTACCATAGCGGTTCAGAGCATCATGCAGTTACAATCCACAGAACATTCTCAAGAAGCTCCCGAAGCATTTTTCATCATGTCAGGTGGTGCAGACGAACAGCTTTCCTCTGCGGTTGACTCTGCTGAGAAACTAGAACCCGTCACCTTTTCCAGCCATTATGTGGACCACATGGAGTTGTATGCAGATACAGCAACAGTGGCCCAGTATTTTGATGTTCACCACCTGTGGTTTCGCCGATGTGCCCACCCCATGCAGGCAGACCTCATTGGCGAAAACGCTTATGGTCTGACGATCGGGCGGTATGGAGCTTTTGGCTACGAAGTCGAACCTCAGATTGGCTTAAATCTGCTGCCTCAAAAAGAAGGAGTCTACCGAATTGAAACGGTCCCCATCCCGAATCAGACCTTTCAAGGCTATGAAGTGGACTTTAAGGCATCGATGGAGCTAATTGAAGTGCCTGTCGATGTGGTGATGCAAAATAATTGGGTGAGGGATGGACTGATCCCCCCCAAAATGACTCGGATTCAATGGGATTTGCAATTGGAAGTTATGGTGCAATTTCCCCGATTTATCTATGCCTTACCTAAGAACTTGATTCGAAATACTGGCGATCGTCTTCTGGCCCAAATTATTCGTCAAGTCTCTCGAAAATTGACTTTAAAGGTACAGGACGACTTTCATTCTACTGTTGGTGTTTCCCTCCCTAAGGGAAATCGACGCAAATAACCCTGTCTTAGCAATGCCTTCTCTGGAAAGACGTTTTAGCAGAACGTCTTTTTTGTTGTTTTTTGTTGGGTGTAATATTTCCAGATTTGGTTAATTAACATACATTTTGAATGTATATCTGTGGAAGAATGGCAAGAGAAATAAATATTTCTTAATATATTGATAGAGTGGATCGAAACATGCATTCAGCATCTGTACTATCGATCGCCCTGGCCCACCCTTAAACATGGACCATTCTTCCTATGACTAACGATCGATTGACCGATCTCCCGATCTTCCTGGCGAATCTTCGGAGTGGCATTTGGTTTATTGGCCTCTCTTCCTGGTTATTTGGCATCACCGATCGTACGATTGCATCGCTGGCAGATGGGTACTTGTC
>JANRKG010000478.1:0-15019 GCA_033763635.1 Leptolyngbyaceae cyanobacterium bins.59 | reverse complement strand
GGAAAACCATTTGAGGTGGAATCCCACTTCCCAAAAGCCCAGAAACACCACCAGCACACCGACAAACACCAGCAAGGCTTGTTGATTCTTGTTCAGGGAAAATCCCTGAGCCTGGGGTAATTCACGGGAGGTCATAAGGCTTACCAGGAGCGTAGGGGAACAGAACTACACCTTGAACTGCTTAATCTGGGCATCAATATAAGCCTGGGGATTCGCAGGATCAAAGGTATCAAACTTCAACTTCTCAGTCTTCACTGGCTCCACTGGGGGATTCTGGCCCAATTCCTTCGCCAGTTCACGGGCGGTGTCTGTCAAGAAGATTTCCTTAGCGACCCGATCGTACTCTGCCTTATCCTTGGGCATCAAATCCCACCGTACCAGTTGAGACATGATCCACTTGGCGAAACTCTGCCAGGGATAGGGATCAAAGCCGATGCGATCGGGAACGGTTTGGGTATTCCCCAGCCCATCCTCGAACTTGCCTGTTAACACCGCTTGCACCACGGGCAGGGGTTGGTTGAGGTACTTGCGTTCAATTAAGGCAGCGGCGATCGTCTCCCGATTTGCCTGATTATTGGCGTAACCCGCCGCGTCAATGATGGCTTTGTTAATGGCATTAAAGCTATTGGGATGGGCATCAATCCACTTCTGACCCGCCGCAAAAGCACAGCAGGGATGGTTCGGCCACAAGTCCTTACTGAGCATATGGATAAAACCCACCTTCTCAAACACCGCCCGCTGGTTAAAGGGGTCAGGCATTAGCATCGCATCGATATCTCCAGCGGTCATCTTCGCGACGCTATCCGGTGGGGGAACGGGGGTAATCTTGACATCCTTATCAGGATCAAGCCCTCCGGTTGCCAGATAGTAACGAATCAGCAGGTTGTGCATCGAGAAGGGGAACGGAACCCCGATCGTAAATCCTTTGAAGTCCGCCGGACCCTTGACCTTATCTTTGTGCTTGAGGGCGATCGTGATCGCCTGCCCATTGATATTCTCAATGCTGGCAAGTTTGATGGGGAAGGCCGCAGACCCTAGCCCCAACGTAATCGAAATGGGCATGGGAGAAAGCATGTGGTATGCATCCAGTTCTCCGGCGATCGCCGAATCCCGCACCGCTGCCCAGTTCGGCATCTTCTTCACCGTAACATTCAAGCCATACTTCTTGTAAAAGCCCAGCGGCTCAGACATTACAATCGGAGTCGCGCAGGTGATGGGAATAAACCCAACCGTCAGGTCTTTCTTCTCCAGATTCGTGGCAGGGCTGGCAGCGGTGGGTGATTGCTCGGCAGGGGGTTGGGTGGTTTGTTGTTGCCCGCAACTTGCCATCCCAATCAGGGCACCCGCAACCGCAACCCGCTTCAGAAACTCGCGACGGGTGAAATCGCTGTTGCGGATCGTATTGCTGAAGAATTCAACAGAATTCACACCAAAGGCCGCAGCAAAAACCTGATCCAGCCCTCCGGCTTCTTTGATCAAATCTCGACAGAAGCGCTCCCTTTCCGGGTTACCCCCACTGACCTGTTGCAGCAAGAGGGCTTCTTTCATTTCCAGTTCCGTCAGGGTCTTTGCCATCTCCAGAGCCGATTCCTGGTATAGCCCCATGCGGATCAAATCATGAACTAAACCCGCCGGATCTTGAGGCATCCCTTCCATAAACTGCCAGTGATCTTGGGGCAGATGGGACCCCCCGCAAGGACAACGGCTTAACTCGACTTCGGACGGTGATTGCAGTGGATTCGCGAACACCATAGGTTATTCCAATTGTTGAATAAGAACACAACCACGATCGATTGCCTGTAAGGTATCAGACAGTTAGAGGGGATTACATTGGACAAATTTTTGCAACAGTAGGATTTTCTTTCGATCTTTTCAGGAACAAACTTGTAAATCAACAGATCAAGCCGATCGCAACCGGGTGGAATTGCGCCAGTTCTGGGGAGGGTTGCCGTGCAGTTGTCGGAATTGGCGGGTGAAGTACCCAACATCGGGATAACCAACGGTTTCTGCAATTTGCCGAATCGGTTGGTTCGTTTCTTGCAGCAGTTGACGGGCCTGAAACATCCGTCGTTCGGTGATCCAGCGTTTCACGCTATAGCCTGTTAGAGCTTGAGATAAATTTGTCAGGTAAGCAGGAGAGTACCCGACGGCTTCTGCCACATCCCCTAAGCCGATCGCCTCCGAGTAATGAGCTTCAATGAAGGCGAACATTTTGGAGAGTCGGGGGCAAGAGGGAAAAATGCCCGAATCAGCAGCAGGGGTTAATTCAGGAGCATCAAGGGAATCGGGTTCTTCAGGGCCAACAAGCGCTTGTCCGAAGTGGGCTTTCAGGGATTCCTGACGTTTTAACCGAGTGGTAATAGCTGCCAAAAATTGCTCAACCGTACAGGGTTTCGTCAGATAGTCATCGGCTCCAAACTCCATTCCCTGCCGAAGATCGGTCATTGTGACTTTCGCAGTTAAAAAAATGAAAGGAATTGCTGCGGTAGAAGGATGTTGCCGAAGGGTGGAAAGTACCTGATACCCGTCCATATCCGGCATCATAATATCGCAGACGATCAGGTCTGGTTGCTGGCTCTGAGCAAGCTTCAGGCCGACCGCACCACTCTCAGCTTCCAGGGTACAGAATCCCTCAAAACTAAGGCAGTTCATGAAAATACCGCGAGTCTGCGTTTCGTCTTCAATGACCAGAATTTTCGTCATGGTTCCCTGATCTACAGTCGATCTGATTCAGGAGTGCTTTATTCCCTACTGTCTGTTTCTAACCGCTGGGGACATGCTTTTTTGTGTAGTGGAATACGATTTAGGAAGGCAGAGGGCAGAAGGCAGAAGGTAAAAGAGTGCTGTATCCTGATGACTATGCTTCGATCGTTGTCAGCAATTTGCAATTTTCATGTCGCACTCCGACTGGCTCTCCCCTTCAGCTAGAAAGCATCTCACCCCCAATCCCTCGCCTCCCCATCCTCGTCCCGAAAGCGATTTACAGACTCTTCGCCGTCAGCATGAGTTAATCCTCAATTCAGTGGGAGAGGGGGTCTATGGACTGGATTTGCAGGGCAACGTTACCTTTGTGAATCCGGCGGCGGCTCAGATGATCGGGTGGGATGGGGTGGATTTAATTGGGCGCTCCATGCATGATGTTCTACACCATTCCAGACCTGATGGAAGTCCCTATCCAGTGCATGAATGCCCTATCTATGAAGCGTTTCGGGATGGTCGGGTGCATCGGGCGAACACAGAAGTTTTTTGGCGGAAGGATGGTACGAACTTTCCAGTCGAATACATCAGTACCCCCATGCAGGATGAGGAGGGCAATGTCGTTGGAACCGTGGTGGCCTTTCAGGACATTACCCAACGGAAGTGGGCAGAAGCAGTTTTGCAACGCACAAACGAAGAATTGGAATTAAAAGTCCGAGAACGCACTGCCGAACTACGACAGGCGAACGAGCAACTTCAGGAACTCAGTGAAATTAAGTCCCGCTTTGTGGCAATGGTATGCCATGAATTTCGCAATCCGTTGAATAATATTTTGCTCTCGGCTTCCTCCCTGGAACGGTACGATGCCCAACTGTCTACTCAGCAACGCCAGCATTACTTGAGGGGCATCCAGATGGATGTGGAACGCATGACCCAGATGATTGACGATATCCTGGTTATCGGCAGGATTGAGGCCCGCAAACTCGCCATTCATCCCACAGCGATCGATCTGGTGCCATTCTGCCAGACCCTCCTCTCTGAGCTTCAGCCGACTGCCACAGAGCAATCCCTCACTTTTGCCTGTCGATATCGCCATCTGATCGCCCAGATGGACGAGCGGCTGTTGCGCTCCATTTTGATCAACATTCTTTCGAACTCTATTCGCTATTCGCCCGATCGCAGTCCTATCACCCTGCACCTCTCCCAATCCAGAGGACGAGCGATTTTTCGAATCACCGATGAAGGGATTGGAATTCCCCAGGACGACCTACCTTACCTGTTTGAGCCGTTCCATCGCGGAAAGAATGTGAGCAATATCCCCGGTACAGGATTGGGATTGAACATTGTGAAACGGTTTGTAGATTTGCATCACGGACAGGTGAAAGTGAAGAGCCAGATTGGGTTCGGCACCACTTTTGCGGTGATGCTTCCCCTTCAGCCACCGTCGATCGTCAGTACCCTAAAGCATCCCAGAAAACAAGCTTAGCGTAACCTTTAGAAACTGCACTGGAATACAACTGAAACCGACTTTTTACCTATCCATAAAAGTATCGAGATAGAATAAAGTTCAGAAAGATGGGCAGACTTTGGGAAAGAGTTCTAGCAGGTTAACAACGTTGCGGTTATGGAAAAACAGCTTTTTTCCTGTCAGCAAGCCTTCCCAGAGGATTGGGAAAACACCCCGGAAACCGTCAAACGTTGGGTGGAGTCTTTCCTTTTAACAACAAATTTACTGGATTACGAACCTTCCCTGAACCCTTCCCTGAAAAATGAGCAGTTATCAGAGCATGAAAGCCGTCTCATTCAATTTCTGGATGCCACACCGATTGGAATCGCGGTGCATGATGCCACAGGGCAGATCATCTACATCAATCAAGTGGGGCGATCGCTCCTCTGCATCCAGCAAAACACCCCACCGGATTGTCATCAAATCCCTCAATTCTTCCAGGTCTACCGGGAGGGCACTCAAGACCTTTACCCGGTCGAGGACTTACCCAGCACCCGTGCCCTCACAGGGGAGGTGGTTTGGGCCGATGATTTAGAAATCCACCGTTCCGATCGCATCCTACCCTTAGAGGTGTGTGCAACGCCCATCTTTGATGAACAGGGACAGGTGAGATACGCAATCGCTGCCTTTCAGGATATTGGTGAACGAAAACACCTTGCTGCCGAACAAAAACGTCGGGAACTGGAACGACAAATTGTTGAGAATACCCTACTGAGAAGTGAACGTCGCTATCTCCAGGTCATTCAGACCCAAACGGACTGGATTTTGCGATCGTTACCCGATACGACCATTACTTTTGCCAATGAGGCCCTCTGTGCCGCATTGGGTAGCCTCCCGGAAGAGGTGATGGGGATGCAATGGAGTTGTTTTGTGCCTCCAGAGGAAGTGGAGGGATTACATCGCAAAATTGCAGCCCTGACTCCAGAAAACCCCATCTTTGAAAGTATCAATTCCGACGAGCGTTCTGATCATCAAGGTGGCTGGACCCAATGGGTCAATTTGGGAATTTTTGACGATCGGGGGCAGTTGGTTGAAATTCAATCCGTAGGGCGGGACATCACTGCTTTGCAAGAGCAGATCCTGCGGGAACAGGCGCTCAATCGAGTCTTTCAGGCAATCCGAAACTCCTTGGATTTAAGCACTATCTTTGCCACCGCTACGGCAGAGGCCGCTCAACTCTTGAAAGGGTTAGATTGTTTTGTCGTGCAATATTTATCAGAAGAAAGGATCTGGCGACATGTTGCGGAATTTCGCCATCGTCCAGACGCTCCCACCATCATTGGATTAGAAATTCCTGATACAGGCAACCCTTTCGCAGAACAATTGAAGCGATTGCAATCAGTCCAGGTTGAAGATACGTTCTCTCTAAATGACGGAATTAATCAGGAAGTTGCCCAAACGTTACCCGGAGCCTGGTTACTCATTCCTTTAGTCATTGAAGGCACGCTCTGGGGTAGCTTTACCATCACCACAACCCAGCATCCTTTTCGCTGGCAGGAAGATCAGATTGCGTTAGCTCAGTCGGTTGCAGATCAACTAGAAGTTGCGATTCAACAGGCCAACCTGTATCAACAGGTTCAACTGGAATTAGAAGAACGTCGCCGAGCAGAAGCCGCATTTCAGGAGAGTGAAAGCCGCTTTCAAAAAATGGCAGACAATGTGCCAGGAATTATCTATGGCTATCGCCTCCAACCGGATGGATCAGACCAATTTACCTATATCAGTTCAGGATTTCGTGACGTATACGGCTTTGAACCTGACGGAGTATTGCAAGATTCCAGCATTATTTGGAATCTGACCCATCCTGATGATGTGGAACAGCTACAGGCATCCGTTATCGCTTCTTACCAAACGATGCAAACGTGGCAATGTCAGTATCGAGTCATCACACCTGCTGGACAGTTGAAGTGGATGCAGGGAATTGCCCGCCCGACTCGGCAACCCAATGGGGATGTCATCTGGGATGGATTGATTATTGATATTAGCGATCGTAAACAAGCGGAAGTTGCGCTAGAGGAGAGTGAACAGCGGTTTCGTCAATTATTTGAGTCCACACCTAAGATTGCGGTTCAGGGCTACAATTCCCAGCGTCAGGTCATTTACTGGAATGATGCCAGTGAACATCTATATGGCTACACCAAGTTAGAAGCACTGGGGCGGCAGTTGGAGGACTTAATTATTCCCCCAGAAATGCGAGAGGGAGTGATCACAGGAATTCAAGAGTGGCTCGTGGAAGCCCAACCTATCCCCGCAGGCGAATTGAGTTTAATGCGAAAAGATGGCTCCAGGGTTGTCGTTTATTCCAGTCATCTCATGCTGACCAACGCCAACGGAGAACAGGAACTTTACTGTGTGGATATCGATTTGAGCGATCGTAAGCAAGCCGAAGAAGCGATGCGAGAGAGTGAAATGCGTTATCGGTTGTTAGCCGAGAACATGAACGATCTCGTGTGTCTTCATGACATTGAGGGCCGCTATCTCTATGTCAGTCCATCCTCTGAAGCGCTCCTGGGCTATCGCTACAATGAAATATTGGGACAAGATCCCTATACCTTCTTTCATCCTGACGATCGCGATCGGGTTTATGAAGAAGCACACATCGTCGCCATGAATGGTAAACCCTCCCCAATTACCTATCGTATCCGGCATAAATCGGGGGACTACATTTGGTTTGAAACGCTGACGAAGCCGATTACCAATTCCACAGGGCAAATTATTCAACTGCAAACCACCTCCCGCGATGTCACAGAACGCATTCAAGTGCAAAATCAGTTGCAATATGATGCGTTGCACGATGCTCTGACGGGCTTGCCCAATCGTCAACTTTTAATTGAGCGATTAGAATTAGCCATCCGCCGGACTCAGCGTTTTGAAAATTATCACTTTGCTGTTTTATTTCTCGATCTGGATCGCTTTAAAGTCATTAACGATAGCCTGGGGCATTTAGTGGGAGATCAACTTCTGATTGCGATCACCCAAAAACTCCAGGAAACCCTGCGAAGTATTGACTTAGTTGCCCGACTGGGAGGAGATGAGTTCGTCATTTTGCTGGAAGACATTCGGGATATCCAGGAAGCCGTTCGTGCAACAGAACGCATTTTTACAACCTTCAAGACCCCGCTCATCATTGAAGGACGAGAGGTGTACACAACTGCCAGTATTGGTATTGTCTTGGGAACACAAAACTATACCCAGGCATCTCACCTATTAAGAGATGCCGATATTGCCATGTATCGGGCCAAAAACAGGGGTAAATCGCGGTATGAAATCTTTGATGCCGTGATGCACACCCAGGCGTTGCATCGATTGCATTTAGAGAATGACCTGCGCCGGGCGATCGAACACCAGGAATTTGTTCTACACTACCAACCAATCGTGGCACTCGATACGGGCCGTCTGATTGGATTGGAAGCTCTGATCCGCTGGCAACACCCCACTCAGGGGTTGAAATCTCCGGGAGACTTCATTGCCATCGCAGAAGAAACCGGGTTGATTACTGCGCTTGATTGTTGGGCACTTCAACAAGCCTGTGAACAAGTCGCAGTATGGCACAATAATTTTCCTGATTTCGCAACCCTAAAGGTGAGTGTCAATCTCTCAGCACAAGATCTGCGACGGCTCAACCTCCTGGAAGAAATCGATCGCATCCTCACCCAAACTCAGATATCCGGTGATTGTCTGGCATTAGAAATTACCGAAAGTATGTTGATTGAAGATATTGAGGCTACCATTCATTTGCTCAATCAATTAAAAGCAAGAGGCATTCAAATTAGCATTGATGATTTTGGAACGGGGTATTCATCTTTGAGCTATCTCCATCGGTTGCCAGTGGATAACTTAAAGGTCGATCGCTCTTTTGTGCATGAAATTCAAACAGGCAAGCGCAATCATCAAATTGTGGAAACCATTGTAGCCCTGAGTAATCAGTTAGAACTGGATACGATCGCCGAAGGAATTGAAACCCCTGAACAACTCGATCGACTCCGAGATCTGGGATACAAGTTTGGGCAGGGGTATCTTTTCTCCCAACCCTTGACTCCAGAAGCGGTGGAAGCATGGCTACGAGAGCAAGCAGACCCAACCCGCCTACTATTTGAAGGCCAGTGTCCAGTCAATTAGTGATAGACGGTTAAAGCTGCTTTAACTTTTCAGAAGTCTCGAAGTTAAAAGCTTTGCACAGTCAGTTTTTCAGCCATTCTCAATGGCTATATTCGAGGCAAGTGACCCACTACTTTAAGGATGGAGCTACCGTCGGGGGGCTACCCTCCAGGTTGCTTTTTCTAAAATGTAGTTTTTGGTACCACTTCCTCCATGACTCACCTCCCCATTAGGGCTAATGGTTGCTGCTGGAGCAAGGGTTTTGCGACCCAAAGTACCTGCTACTACCACCGTCTTACCCACCAGAGCATCATCCCATTCTGGCAGGCCATGAATATAAACAGGAGTGCTGTTTTGTACCATAACAATTGCTCCCAGAACAGCATTTTGTGCAGTTCCACGAAGCGTAATGCGTTTGCCCAGTTTTGAGTCTAAGAAAGATGAATTACGATCGTTTGCACTGATCCAGTTGAGTTGAGTGGGGACTTCAAAGAAGTTTGCAGAAGCTGGAGAAGCAAGGATGAATTGCTCAGGGCTACATTCCGCTAAAGTAAACATCAGGACCAACTGTGGCAAAAAATATGGCAAAAAATATGATATTAAATGTGCCATTATTATCGTTAGTATTTGCTATGAAACAAAAGCATAACTTGGATTTTCAATTACATAACTCTCATGATCAATTCCATGACTCACCTCCCCTTCAGGGCTGGTAGTCGCATTTGGCGCAATGCTCTTATATCGCAAAATTCCTGTGATGAGCATCTCTTTCTCTAGCAGGTCTTCATCCCATTCTTCAAACCCTTCTAGATACACAGGTGTGTAATCCTCTGTCATCACAATAGCCCCCAAAACAGCATTATGGGCAGTTCCTTGAATCGTGACTTCCTGGTTGACTTTGTTTTCAAAATTTACTTCTTCCATTCATTCACCTGCTTCTTTTGAAGGGTAATACACGATGAGCAAAAAGGGGATTTGCGATTTTGGTTCACCATCAGGGTGACTTGACTGCCTTGGCAGGATCATAGTTGTTTGCAATGGCAACACAATAAATTACCCTGTCAAAGTCAATATAACCCTTGGCAAACTTTTCCTTCGTGCTTTGATAAACCTTCATACCCGGTTGGCGGTGGTTGGCGTGCCAAAAGCTCTGGCTGGCTTCATCCCAAAAGCCATAATCAAAGTTCACAAAACCAGGTCTGTCTCTGTAATGGTATCCTGTCATGTCAACCATGCCCGTTTTCTTATCGGGGAGAAATGCTTTTTTATTGGGCACCTTTCGTTTCTTTTCGTCTGGATCTTGATTAGACCAGAACAGCTTGGCAAAAAGCACAGCCTTTTGATCTTTATAGGAATTGTAAAGATCTGTTAAGCCTAAACTGAGCGCAACATCCCTCATCAGGGCGATTCCTTCATTTTTCTTATCCATCCTGGCTTTTGCCTGCTCAAATGTTCCATAGCAGTCATCAAGGGGAGGGTCTCCACCACCATCAAGATTTAATGCTGTAATTCCAATACAACCGCGTGCGATCGTTGCTTTTTCGTCATCGCTTAACTTGCGTCCCTGTTCCGCTTCCCACATGGCAATGTACTGTTCCACAGAATATTGGCGTTGTTTGCCATCCTTAGTGGTGCCGTGGGCTGGTTTCACTTTAGGTTTGGACTTGAGAGATTGCCCTAACCGCTGAACGGTTGCTTGTGGTGTAGGGTGGATCTGCAAATTTTGACTAACTTGAGAGGGTGATTGAAATCGTTGTAATTTTTCACCTCCTTCACAGTTTGAACAGGTTTGCTGTATTGAAGGTGGGTCTGAAGATTTTTGAGGTTGGAGCGCCCCGGTCTGCTGCACCACATGGGTCAGTTCATGGGCTGTCAGGTCATCATTTCCGGGAGATTTACCTGATCCAAAGTAAATATCTTTCCCGTGAGTGAATGCCTGGGCTTGCAATCCCTGGTTCATCTGAACAGCCTCTTCCCCGGTATGCACCCGAACCTGGCTAAAATCTGCACCAAACCGAGGTTCCATGAAGGAACGAATATTACTGGATAGGGGACTACCATTCCCTTTGCTGCTGTTGAGTTGATTCTCCAGGGTGCCTGTCTGCCCAGAGGCGGAGGCCGATCGCTGCACCATTCCCTTCCCCTGAACAGGTTCCTCTTCTTCGGGCATCGCTTCCCGCTGAATAAGCTTTGCCTGAAGGGGTTCTTCTTCTTCTTCGGGCATTGCTTCCCGCTGCACCATTCCCTTTGCCTGAATGGGTTCTTCTTCTTCCGGCATTGCTTCCCGCTGAATAAGCTTTGCCTGAAGGGGTTCTTCTTCTTCCGGCATTGCTTCCTGCCGCTGCACAACCGGAGTGATCCCAGCCGCTAAAGGTTTTGCCTGAACTTCTTCCTCCTCCTGCCCCGTTTGTCGCTGTACTTGGGCAGGTTCCGGCATATTCATAACCTGATTGGCAACCTGATCGGCTTCCTGCTCATACTGATCCCCTGGTGCGCCTACTGTCAGCTTCGCCTGAATCGCTCCAGGGTGCGATCGTGTACCAGGATCATGACGAAACAGATCAGAGTGGGAAAAATCCTGCCCTGCGATCGGAGGATGAGCAAACTGGGGATCGCTCCAGGGACGAGATGGAAGCGCAGGTGTAACGCGATCGGAAGACTCGGAAGTTGGACGACGATAGGAGCGTTTCCCCATAGCATTTCCCCAACGCAACAGAATGGCTTTTATCGATCAACAGAAATTATTGATAGATAAAGTTTAATGCGTATGATCAGGATTCGATAACTGGACTAAGGTGCAGAACGATATCCCCAATTTAGAACTCCAACGAATTTCGATCGCCCTCGTACCCTAATTTTTTTATTTCAAGGGTTGACTATAGTCTATTGTCCAACGGCCCAATCTCCTCCACACTTCAAGTAGAATGCCCGCACTTGGGGGCCATTTTGAAACTGTTGCAGAAAAGAGGTTTCCATGCCGTTGCGTCGTCGCTCCCGCTGGGTCATTCTGCTCCTGAGCTTTGCCCTCAGCCTTATCCTGAGCCTCCATCCCTGGCTGAGTCGGGTGCATGCGTCTCCTGACAGTTTGCTTCAGCAAAGTCGTCAACGGTATGAAGCGGGCCAACTGGAGGAAGCCAAAACCCTGCTGCAACAGGTTCGCCAGCAATCTCAGGGATCTGGAAACGCTTTAATCCAGGCGATCGTTCTCAGTAACCTGGCCCTGATTGAAGGAGAACAGGGGAACTGGGAGGCTGCGAATCAAACGATCGCGGAAGCTGTTCAGGGATTACAGAGCAACGCCAGAACTCCAGACCAAACCGTACTGGCGCAGGTTTTGAATGTGCAGGGACGGCTGCAACTGGCCCAGGGAGAGGCCCAGGCCGCACTGCAAACCTGGCAACAGACCGCAAAGCTATATCAGCAGGCAGGAAACCCGGACGGGCAACTTCAAAGCCAATTGCGACAGGCCGAGGCGCTGCAACGGTTAGGGTTACATAATCAGGCATTCCGAGAAGTTTTGGACCCTCTTCAGAAATCCCTCCAGCAACAACCCAACTCCCTGAGCAAAAGTTGGGGACTGCGGAGCGTCAGTGCAGCGGTGGGGGTGACAGGCAGCCTCAATGAAGCACTGAAGATCGGGCAGGAGAGCCTGACGGTTGCCGAGCAGTTGAACGTACCAACGGAAGTTGCAGCCAGCCAATTGAACTTAGCGAATTTATTGCTGGCGAAAACTCGTGATACCCGCAGTCTTAAAGTTCTGAGGAGACGGGAACGGGAGCAACTGGAAAAAGACGTGAATGAAGCTCTTCGCCTCTATGAAGCCGTTGCAGCAACCCCTTCCCTCAACCGGATTCGGGCACAACTGAATCAGTTAACGTTGCTGGTAGAGAGCGATCGTCTCCCCGCTGCAACCCAACTGGCGAATTCCCTGCAACCCCAGATCCTCGCCCTTCCACCCGATCGGCAATCCATCGAAGTACGATTGAATTTCGCAAACACCCTCCTGCGCCTTCGGAAAGCCTCTGGGCAGGGGGATGCACAGGCAGTTATCCAACTCTTGCAACAGACGGTTGCCCAGGCAGAAAAACTGGGCGATCGACGGCTCCTGGCGAATACGCTGGGCAATCTGGCGCGGGCACAGGAAGAGAGCCAACAACTTGGGCTGGCACGGGCTACAACGGAACGGGCGATACTGGTGGCAACCGCTGCTAACGCGAACGAGCAGACGTACCGATGGACAGCCCAATTGGGGCGGTTGCAGGAGCGGGAAGGAAATCGCCCTGGGGCGATCGAGTCCTATTCCCAGGCCGTCAACCTCTTGAAGACCCTCCGGCGCGATTTGCTGGGGGTAACAGCCGAGAACCAACTGGTGGATCAGGGCACACTGGACCCTGTACATCGTCAACTGGTCAATTTGTTGCTTCCCGAAGATGGCTCCCAGGCAAATGTAGAGGTTTTGGGAAAAACGCGAGACGTGATCGAATCGCTGCAACTAGAGGAGATTAATAACTATCTCAAGGCCGCTTGCATTCAATCCCAGGCGGCGATCGATCAAATTCAAGTACCAAACAAAACCGCTATCATTTATCCGATCGTTCTTCCGGGACGGGTCGCTACCATCATGAGTGTGACGGGGAAAGACCCTCAAGATCGGCAAGAACCTCAACTCTATAACGCACCCGTTCCCCAGGCCACAGTAGAAGAAATGGTTCAAGCGTTTCAAGATGGATTGCGAAATCGAATTAGTTTGGAGTTTCAGCAACCTTCTGAACAACTGTACAACTGGTTGATTAAACCGATTGAAGCACGGTTACAGGAACAAAAGGTCGAAACCCTGGTATTTGTGCTGGATGGGGTGTTGCGGAGTGTGCCGATGGCGGCACTGTCAGACGGGAAGCAATTCTTGATTGAGAAATACAGCATCGCCACCACTCCAGGATTGAGGTTAAGCAATCCCCAACCCCTTCAGACCAAGGTTCTTTCCAGCGTTGCCTTTGGCTTGACGGAAGCCGCCACCGTTACAAGGGATGGGATTCCACAACCCTTCCCACCCCTGCCCTATGTGGAGCAAGAGTTAAAAGATCTTCAGCAGGAGATCAATCCCTCGATCGTCAAACTCAACCGGGACTTTACCCCGGAGCAATTCAAAACCGTTCTTCAGAAACTTCAGCCACCGATCGTCCATCTGGCAACCCACGGACAGTTTAGCTCCAACCGGGATCAGACGTTTCTGGTGGCCCTGAATGGAGAAACCATTGACATTGATCTGTTGTCCGAATCCCTGGGGGCCAGTGACCCGAATCGCGCCAATCCGATCGAGTTGCTGGTTCTGAGTGCCTGTGAAACCGCGAAGGGAGACGATCGCGCTCCGTTGGGGTTGGCGGGAATCGCCCTGAAATCGGGGGCGAGAAGTACGATCGCCAGTCTGTGGAAGGTGAACGACTTTGCTACCTCCCAACTAATGCAAGAGTTCTATAAAGAACTGGCAACCCGCAAAGTCACCAAGGCCGTCGCGCTGCAAAGGGCACAGCAAGCCATCCTGAAAGATCCTAATTTCCGCCGTCTGCCCTTTTTCTGGGCACCGTTCATCTTAGTTGGTAACTGGTTATAACGGAGGTTCTCATGCATCGTCGCGATCGTACTCCCTTTCTGCTCTGGCTCTGCTTCCTGGTCGCCACCGTTCTCACCAGTGGAACCCCAAAAGTTGCCGCTCAAATCACGCCCGACACCACCTTAGGACCGGGCAATAACTCTGTTGTCTCCCCCAACCCCGATGTTCTCAATCGCAGCGACATTACGGGGGGTTTGCGACTGAATTCCGCCCTGTTCCACAGTTTCCAACAATTCAATGTCGGAAATGGCTTACAGGTGTATTTTGCGAACCCTTCCGGCATTCAGAATATCTTCAGCCGGATAACCGGGGGCGATCTCTCCCGCATTGACGGCGTGCTGGGCGTGGCTGGGGCTGCGAACCTGTTCCTGATGAACCCCAACGGGATTGTTTTCGGCCCGAATGCCCGTCTGGATGTCTCCGGTTCCTTCCTGGCAACTACGGCTAAAGCCGTTGAGTTCTCGAATGGCCAGATTTTCGCAGCAGGGGGCGATCGGGCGGTTCCGCTCGTGGAGGTCAATATTCCGATCGGGCTGCAATTTGGGGCGGCTCCTCCGGCGGTGCTGTCCAGTCAGGCCAATCTTGCGACAGGACGAGATTTGACCCTGGCCGCTGGAAATTTGGATTTGCAAGGTCAGGTACAGGCTGGAGGAAATCTCACCCTTCAGGCCACCGATACGGTGAGAATTCGGGATACGGTAGCGACTCCTTTTCTGGCGCGATCGGGTGGTGAGATGTTGATTCAGGGGAACCAGGGTATTGATATCCTGGCATTGAATCATCTTGAAACACCCTTCATTAGTGGTCGTGATCTTAGCCTGATCAGTAATGGCATGATTTCTGGTGATGCCCACTTCACCAGTGGTGGAAACTTATCGATTCAAACTTTGACAGGAGAGCTTGGTACCTTTGTTAGCCTCTATGACCCGATTATTCGATCGGTAGGAAATGTGACGTTTGGAACCTATAGCGGAGCTTCTCTCAAAGTAGAGGCGGCTGGCAGTATACGGGCAACGGGCAGTATTAATATTGTTCGTCCTGATCTTGGTATTGCTGTTGGTAGTGATCCAGATGCTGCCATTTTGCGGGGTGGGAATGCCCTGATT
>JANRKG010000477.1:0-18916 GCA_033763635.1 Leptolyngbyaceae cyanobacterium bins.59 | reverse complement strand
GGGTTAAATTTTACCTGCTTTACGTGCCCATGATGTGGCTCATGCCTAACCTGTTTGAGAGTGAGGAAGACCTCTACAACTTTCTGAAGTGGCACCTGTTTCTGATCATTCCTGTCGGGTTACTGGGGATTGTTCAATACTTTAGTCCTCCCTCTAGCTGGTTGAATGTGTATGCTCCGGGGGGGGTGCAGGAAGTCGCTACCTTCGGATCTCTCACCTCACGGGCTGTCCGTGTTACAGGCACTTTTTCCTATGTCAATAGCTACCAGGGATACTTGATTGTTTGCTTTGCCCTGATCCTACCCATGTTTGCCAGGAAACAAGCGCAATGGTGGCGAATGGCAACGATCGCTGAGATTATGCTAGTGCTTTTGAACATGTTGATGAATGGTTCCCGTACCCCAGTCATTGCCTCAGTTCTGATCTTGGTCGGGTATGCGGGCGGTCGTCTTTTGACTCGTCCTCAAAGTGCGATTATCTGGCTGAGCCGTTTCTTTCCGGCGGTCATCGTTGCCCTAACAGTCCTGTTCTTTGGCTTTAACGAGGCTATTAATCGATTTCTCCAACGGTTACGGACCACCAATGATTTGCAGCAACGGATTCAAGGAAACTTTGTGAATCCCTGGGAGGTGATCGGGCTGCGATTAGATGGCTATGGGACGGGGGCAACCCATCCTGGCTCAACAGCCCTCCGCACTGTGTTGCTCCTTCCCCCCGGTGAGACGATCCCCTTTGCTTTTGAACAGGAAATGGGCCGTGTGTTGGTAGAGTTGGGTCCGATCGGTTGGTTGGTCTGGTATGGCATGAGAGCGGCTTTAATTGGGATGCTTGCCCTGACCTCTTTTCAATTGCAGCGGCCCTTTTTGAGCCAGTTAGCCCTCGTCGGTACGATGGTTCACCTTTTTCTGTTTTCAGGACAGTTAACGGCCCACCATACCTTTGCGTTTTACTACTGGTTCATGGGGGGATTTGTGTTCATGCTTCCCCACTTAGAACGGGTTGACAAATGGCGGCAGAGCCAACAAGAACAGACGCAATTTCTATATGACCATCCACCGTATTTCCCTGGTCCATCCTATCGGTAATCCCTTTGCCCGAAATGCGGCGATCGCCTTCTGGGAATTGGGAATCCTGCACGAAATCATCACATCGATCGCCTACAATCCAACCGTGGATCAGCGTTGGCTTTCCTTCTTACCCGCTTCTTTGCGTCTGGCACTTCAGGCAGAACTGGGCCGTCGTACCTGGGTTCCTCCAGACGAGGTGAGGATGCAAACCCATCCCTGGCGAGAAGTGCTGAGAATTGCCCTTGCCAAATCTGGACTCGATCGTCGGCTGGGATTCCCTCGTCAACAACTGGCAGATTGGGTCTATGCGGATCTCGATCGCCACGTTGCCGCCCACCATTTGGCAGAGTTAGATGCTGTCTATGCCTACGAAGATGGGGCCGCGGCGACTTTTGATGCGGCGAAACAGCAGGGGATCACTTGCCTGTACGACCTGCCGATCGCCTTCTATCCCACCAGTCAGCGTATCCAGCGAGAAGAAGCGGCCCTATTTCCCGAACTGGCTCCTGCGCTTCAGGCGGTTCAGGAACCTGGCTGGAAATTAGCCCGCAAGGAACGGGAAATTCAACTGGCGGATGCGATCGTCGTGCCCTCGTCCTTTGTGAGAGACTCCCTGGTAGCGGCGGGCGTGCCTTCCGATCGGGTTCATGTGATTCCTTTTGGGGCACCGATCGACTATTTTCAGGCGCGATCAACTCCTCCCTCCCGCTTTCGCCCCCTGTTTGTGGGACGGGTGGGACCCCGGAAGGGGGTTCATTACCTTTTACAGGCATGGCAGGAGTTACAATTGCCCGATGCGGAACTGCGGTTAGTGGGTATCAATGAATTTCCCCCCGGTTGGTTGGAACGCTACGGGCATCTGGTAGATTACATCCCTTCCGTGCCCCATGCCTCTCTGCCCCAGTATTACCATGCTGCCAGTGTGCTGGTGTTGCCCTCTCTAGTCGAGGGGATGGCCCTGGTGCTTCTAGAGGCGATGGCCTGTGGACTACCGATTCTCACAACCCCCCATGCTGGCGGCCCGGATATCATCACCGATGGGGTGGAAGGGTTTATCATTCCCATTCGCGATCGAGGGGCGTTGAAAGACCGTCTGGAGTGGTGTCACCAGAATCCAGAAGCGTTAGCGGAAATGGGTCTTGCTGCCCGTCGCCGCGCTGAACAACTCACCTGGGGACTCTATCGGGAAAGAATTGGGGCGATCGTCCGGGAGTTATGATTCCGGCAAAAACAGACCATTCACCCAACTTGTAACGGCGATCGGGCAGGGCTGTAATGCTCCCCTTTCATCAAAGAGATAGCCCCGGTAACCAAAGCGTGCTAAATATTCTGAAACCTGGCGGCTCTGTTTTTCCCCCAGTTCTACATAGAGCGCTCCAATGCGCTGATTTTTCAGAAATTCTTCTGCTCCCTGAAGGGCAGGAACTTCATACCCCTCCACATCCAACTTCCAGAGATCGACTCGCTCAATCCCCCTGGCCTTCAGTGCATCCCCCAAGCACATAATTTGAATGGGAACGCCTTCCACTTCCGAAATATGGGACCAGAAACCATGAATATAATTGGGACCATGATTGGCAAGAAATACCTCGCTGTTCGAGGCTCCCAATCCCTGACGAATCAATTCAATGGGAAGCTGGGGGTGTTGGGAGAGGCACTCTGCTAACCAGTCTGCCTGTTCCTGCCCTGGCTCGAAGGCCAGTACCTTCCCTTGAGGAACCCGTTGGGCCAGGTAGAGCAGAACTTGTCCAATGTTGGCTCCTGAGTCCACAATAATCCCATCGGCGGGTAAGAATTGATAGGCCCAATTTAAAAAGTTCGGTCCATCATACTTTCCATAGACAATCCAGCGATGAACGGGATTCTTCAGGTCAAGTTTCCAGGCAATTCCCGCACCCGTATCCACCCAACACATCCCATGACGGCTGAGAGCTTTTCCAAAGAGACGATCGCAAATGCCCAATTTATGGGGAAAATCGAAGGGTTGTAACCAACGAAGCGGAAGTGGGAGCGGGACCGTATTCATGCCAGATTGATTTGCCTCATCAGATTAGCTTTTAATGTACTACGGCGATGGGCTTAAGCCACAATCTTAGGACGAATGCTCAATAAAAAACCAATCCAATTATGGATTCCTAACATGTTTGAATTCAAGGGCGGAATTCAAACCTATTCTTATTTTTTGTTAAAGGCTCTCCAACTGACCGCCCCCGATCGCCGTTATCAGGTCTGCTTGAAACACGATACGGGAAACGTTGTTGATCCAGCCCTGACCCATCACACCCACTTTTCCTTTGCAGGGCAGTGGCCTCTGGCTCTCCGAACTCTGGTGTTTGCAGGGCAACTCTTCACGCTGGGAGTCTGGCAAAGACCCAGTTTGATTATCACGACCCATGTAAATTTTGCGGTGGTGGCTTACTGGCTGAAGCGGTTGCTAGGGATTCCCTACTGGATTGTGGCTCATGGGGTCGAGGTATGGAATGTCCAACGCCCTGCCCTGCAACGGGCGTTGGAACAAGCCGATCGCATTCTGGCAGTGAGCCACTACACCCGCGATCGGCTCCTTCAGGAACAATCTCTTGATGCGGCCCGTGTTGTGTTGCTGCCCAATACCTTTGAAGCCGATCGCTTTCAGATGGGCCCCAAACCAGAGTTTCTCTTGCAGCGCTACCACCTGACCCCTGGAGATGCCATCCTTCTGACGGTGGCTCGTCTCTCGGAAGAGGACCGTTACAAGGGCTATGACCAGATTCTCCGTGCCCTGCCTGCAATTCGTCGTCAGGTGCCACGGGTTCACTATCTATTGGTAGGGAAGGGGGACGATCGATCGCGGGTCGAACGTCTGATTGAGGAATTGCAGCTTCAAGAGTGCGTAACTCTGGCGGGTTTTGTTCCTGACGAAGAACTGGGAGATTATTACAATCTCTGTGATGTGTTTGCGATGCCCAGCAAGGGGGAAGGGTTTGGTATCGTCTACCTGGAGGCATTAAGTTGTGGTAAACCCACTCTGGGGGGCAATCAAGACGGTGCTCTCGATGCCCTTTGTCAGGGGCAATTAGGCGTGCTGGTCAATCCCGATGATCTGGAGGCTCTCACGGAAGCGCTCATCCAGATGCTTCAGCACACCTATCCCCATCCCATCCTGTACAATCCAGCCCTGATTCGTCAGAAGGTGATTGAGACTTATGGGTTCGAGCAATTTCAGAAGACGCTGCTGAAGATCATGGCAGCGTTTGAAGAGTCTTAGGAGGTTTTCAGAAAAGAGTTTACCTGTGGGTTGCCCTTCGACTACGCTCAGGGCACACCTTCGGCTGCGCTCAGGGCGCGGGTGCTGCTGGTTGAGCGACATTTCGAATGTTTGAGAAGGGTTTTGATAAGATGCAAGATTGAGATGGTGGAGCGCACGCATTCTCAATCTTGTTTTTCTACGCCCACCGAATCGGCCCTGCATCATGGAGGAACGAGTCTACCGTTCACTATTGCCGTAGCCGATTACCGCCACCTTATGGCGATAGACCAGTTCTGCACCATACCAACCAGACAATCCCAGCGCTCCGGCCACAATTACCGACAGAATCAACCCCGTGGGCAGAATGGCACCTGTATAATCCCGCCAGCGCAGGAGCAGACTGATCAGCGACAGGCTCAGAGCGGCGACGTTCAAAACCATGTGCGCCCAACCCGCCGATCGCTTCCGCACCCGTTTAATTCGCAGAAAATCCGACATCCCGGTTACTGCCGCCAACACTCCGGTTAGAATGCCACCGATCAACAACCAGAGAGAAGCTCTAGCCCAGAAATCATCTTTGGTGAGCCAGTACACACCATCCGTCAGCAGCACAGAAGTCAGAAAGGCGATCGGGAACGTCACGATCAGGGGATGGAGGGGGTGGCCTGCGATCGCAACAGTGCTAGTCACGCCGCTATCCCGGTAATCGTCCTCTTCGCTCTCGATTAAAGGAGGCAGGTTAGGGGTCTGAGTCATAGGGTCTCCTCTGAATGGGGTGTTACAAACGTTTTCGCAACTCGATCGCAATGGTCAAACCTTCAGAAACTAACTCGGAAATTGTTCCACCAGGGCATCCGCTTGCAGAATTAACCGCCCCGGCTCTACATCCATGTGATTTAGGGTGAGTTTCATTCCGGGCAATTCAAAATTTTGCAGATCTAGCAAATCAGATGCTTTTTCTAAAAGCGCCTGGGTCAGTTCTGGTGAAAAGCGAGGTTGATCGTCGGGATACTGCACATCCTCCAGCACAACTCCTGTTCCTCCCTCCTTCACACGAGGGGTAGCAGTGAAACAAACCTTCTTGCGTTCCTGGGTTTCTTGAATCAGGACGGATGCCTTGAGGCTGAGTTGGCAATCTCCGAGCAGGTGCAATTCTACGGCTTGCACATTCACTTTTGTGGGGCGATCGTCCAGATGAACGGACAGATTTTGCAACTTCCCGTGAATGTAGTCTGAGTTGAACGCCCGATTTAAGTCCTCTTCTGTCAGAATGACCTGACTGGTAGCTTCCGTCGGATGCGTTAATTCGATTTTGCCAAAGGCCACACTAAGAGGATTGACGGCAATCTTGCCCGTTTGCAAGTGCATCTCTTCCATCCGCAAATCTTTCTGCATCACCATTCCTGTGGCATCAATGGCAACGGAATCTACTCGTCCCTGTACGGCCTTCACGGGATCGGTGCGGATGTCTACATCCAGTTGTTCTACTGCATCTAATTGGGTGGTAATGCCGACTTTGGCAGCCTTACTTAAAGCCTGTTCCCCCAGGCTGGCCTTTTCCTGCGTCACTCGAAAAACTCCGTCTCGCTTCATCCAGAACTCTAGGGGAAGGAAGCTAGAGGATGAATCTACACGGCGATAGAGAGCGCAAAAAGTTCTCTCTACCTTTAGATAAAATTGTGGCTCTTATTTCATGCTTATGAAAGAGAAAATCTTAATTTTAAATCCTTTAACTTCTGCCGAATGTGTAGATGGGATTCATCTTTAGAGGGAAGCAAAACTGTTAGGTAAACTCCTAACATAAGTTCGTTCTAAATTAATAAAATCGGGTATAAAAACTATGTTTGATGTCATCGGGGCAACGATTCAGCCCATGTTAGAAAAGTCTAAAGTTTTAGAGATTGCTTACGATCTGTATTTAGAAGCACCTCAAAGTAGCTCTCCTGAGATTAATTTGAGAGAAGTTGCCCAGCGCACAGGTGTAAGTTTATTTGAGTGCCGGAATGCGATCGTCACTGCAAATCGCTCTGGTCGGTTTCCTAACTGCTCTTTGGTTTACTAATCGTTGATTTACTCACCCGTTGTAGAATAGAACTCTACTGTTCTAGACCAAAGAGTTCCTTGCCTTACTATCAGCAGTATCCTCAAGCTTTCTCCCCTAATTATTTACGTGAATTAAAGGGACAGATTTTTGCCTGTCCCTATTTTTCTGTGAATAATCTCAATCGAGATTTTGTAGGCACCAAAGGATTTTCAATCGCCTTCCGCCGATCGCATCTCTCACAAGTGGAACAGCGGTTTCCTTTTTTCAAGCCCTACCTCGATCGCGCCTTATTGCCAGAAGGAAATGCCTTTTATCTCAATCCGTTACTGCTGCAACAGGGTTCACGGGTCGATCCCCACATTGATCGGTCCTTGCGGTCTTACTGTGAAACGATCGCACCTCCCCTAATGGTCAGCGTGCTGTATGTGGAAGTGCCGACGGATCTGCAAGGGGGAGAATTGGTGTTGCGATCCAATAAGCGGCAGGTCGGGCAAGTTCGACCCCAGACCAATACACTGGTCTTTTTTCAGGGAGATCTTACCCATTCTGTGAACCCCATGACCAGTACCGGGAGTCGCTTAAGCCTGGTGTGTGAGCAATACAACCTGGATGAAGATGAACTGGGGGACATTCCAGAAATTCAACTGGAATCCCGGACCCTGCGATCGGAGAAAAAACGCGCCAAACGTGCGTAGAGACGCGAATTTTCGCGTCTCTACGGAGATGCTATCGATCATCAACAGTTTGGATGCTTAACGAACCGATTGCTCATATTCAAATCGTTCTGCATGGTCATCCAGCAGACAGGAAAGGGACTCGGTGCGTAACAAATCGGTGAGTAGGGTCGTTGGAGGCTGACTGTGGGGCCACGCGAACGCATGACGGAACGCCGCATCCTGGCACTGTTGCAATTCGTGGAACCCGATAATGTCACGGGTTAGCAGATTTTCATACTCGAAGGGCAACCGGACATTGTGTAAGCCTGCATTGTCGGTACAGATTGCAATGTCTACCCCTGCCTCAAAACAACGATCGAACACGGTTTTAAGCTCGTACATGTCTTGCAGCGTACCCGTTTTCAGATAAGTGGTCGGGCAAACCTCCAGACATTGCTGCCGTTCCGCTAACTCCTTCAACAATTCTGGATGACGCAGGGGAATCTGAATCCCATGCCCGATTCGCATCAGGTAGGGCAGGAGTTCTGGATAGCATCCGTCTGGTGTTTCGTAGACGTGACCTGTGGTGTTCAAGCCCTTCGATCGCGCATAGGCGTACAAACCCACCAGTTCATCCAGCCGTTCTGCATAGTGGGCATCTCCCCCTGCCAAGTCCACAGCACAGACGTACTGTTTCATCTGCGCCGCCAAGTCGATGATCGCCCGATTCACTTCATAGGGCAACCGGGAGTGCATACAGAGAATTTGGCTCGTGACAATCGGATATTCCCCAACTTGGCTGGCCCGACCCACGACATCCACAATCTCTGTCATCAAATCAATGCGCTCAGATTGGCTCAGATGCTCCGGAGTTCGCAGATAGGGGGTATAGCGTAACTCCAGATAGGCCAGATTTTCGAAGATGTATGCGCCTCGAATGAGCCGATAGATGAAATAGGGTAAAGTTTCTCGGGTTTGCACACTCTCTACCAGGGTGTGTAACTCCAGATACTCATCAAGCGTGTTACGGGGACGGGTGTAAAACTCCTCAAATTCGGCATACTGCGGGAAGCGAGCCGCTAAGTCCCCCGGAGTACGGTGAAAATAGCGCCAGAGCACTCTAGGTACAACCGAACCGCCCAAGTGGCGGTGTAGTTCAGCATAAATTGCCATATCTACCTCTTAAGAAAAGAAAAATAAAGGCTAGAAGCGATCGATAGCAGTTCAAAATCAAGTCAATCGTCTCTCACACCCAATACGACAGGAGCATTAAGAGGCAGATATCTTAGAGACTCTTAAGGTTGTCCAGCGTATTACCACTATATAAATAATTTTTAAATACGGCTGAGATAAACGAAAAGAATTCTCCAAAGGAGGTATAATCACCTACCTCTCCAAAGGGAGATTTGTACTTGACTTTTCACCCCCGTTATCTTTTTGTGTCCTCTTCCTCTTCTCTCTTTGGGGTGACTCCCTGCAAGCGATGATCGTCTAACGCTTGGGCAATGAACCATTCCAGACGGGAGGTGAACAGGGGGGCATCGAATTCACGGGCGCGTTCAATACAGGCGATCGAGGAAAACCGCAGACTCTCGAATTGAGCGATCGTATCTTGCAACCTAATCGGGTTGGGTTCCTGGAAAAATAACCCGGTTCGGTGTTCCAAAATGACCTCAGTCAGACCGCTCTGGGCAGAGGCAATCACCGGAATCCCCTGACCCATTGCTTCAACGGGAGCGGTGGCAAAATCGATGTCAGGGCAAGGAAAGAGGATGGCTCTGGCTCCTGAATAGATTTCGACCATCTCTTCAGCAGATTGTTTGCCCAGAAAACGGATCTGGGAGCCTGCGGCCAACGATCGCAACCGTTCCGCTTCCGGGCCTTCCCCCACAATCCACAGCGGGCGATCGAGGGCTTGGCACGCCTGAATTGCCCACTCCACTCGATGCCGTCGGGTCAGGGGTCCCACGTAAAGATAGTATTGCTTTCCGGCCCGACCTTCCGCCCGGACCCGAACGGGGGGAGGAATTACGTCTGCGGCTCGGCGGTAGAACTTGTGAATGCGACGGGCGACGGCATGGGAATTGGTGACGTAGCGATCGACCCTCTGAGCCGCATAGAAGTCGTACTGACGGAGTTTCAGGTCTCCCTGAACCTGCCACCATCGCGAAAACCAGAACTTCGCACGGGGGGGCGGAGCTTCCCAAAGGTGACGAGGGGGCGTGTGGCAATAGCTCACATGCAACGTCTCAGGACGAGTTAGAACAGATTTACTCAGGTAATTTCCAGAGGAGGAAATCACGAGATCGTAGGGAGAGAGATCGAGTGCTTCCCAGCAGACAGGTAACAGGCTTTGGTAGCGTTGATAGTAGCGATCGATTGCCGGAAACCGCTGCGCCAGGGTTGTTCGTAAATCCCACCCCCGAAAGCGATCGGCCTCTGTTCCTAACCGCTGGTAATCCACAAAGGCTGTGTAGATGGGAGCCTGGGGATAGAGACGGTGCAAGGCTTCCAGCACCCGTTCCTCTTCGCCGTAATCTCGTAAATAATCGTGAACGATCGCAACATTAATCGCCATGAAACTGGTGAAGCACAAGGTTGAACCCACTGTTTTGAAGTGTAATGGCTAACCGGGAATCGGTTACACTAATTGACAAGTCTGCATCGCTGAAGGGTCGTTCTTGACCTGTCCTGTTTATTTGCCTGTTTCAGATTGGGTTTCGGCGTTTGCTCTAATCATTCAGGGTTTATCTTCAGGGTAATGAATCATCTACCGCAACTGACTTCCGATGCCACGCTGGGAGATCTGCCGTTGCATGACTTTCAGGTTCACCCAATGACCCTGGGCCAAGCAATTGCAGACCAGTTTGAAGGGCAGCCCAATTTACCAGGGGTAATTGTGGCTGATGATTCAAAAATTCTGGGAATGATCTCACGACGGGCCTTTCACGAGCGGATCAGTGGGCGCTTTGGTCCTGAACTGTTTCTCAATCGGCCTATCCAAACTTTCTTTGAACATCTGGGTAAGGATGATCGCCCCCTCTGTCTGGAAGACCGAGAAAAAATAGATGTGGCAGTCCGGGCAGCCTTGGGGCGTTCGTTCCAGGAGATGTATGACCCGATTGTTGTTGTCTTTTGTGACCCAAGTTTGCCTGCTTTTCAGGCTTATTTTTTGGTTGATTTTCAAACGCTATTACTGGCTCAGTCGCAAATTTTGACCACGCTCAACCAGGAAATGCGAAATCAGCGATCGAGGTTGGAAGAAGAACAACTCAAGGTACGGGATTACAGTCGGTTATTGGAGCGTCAGCAGTCTTTGATTCAAGAACGCAATCGTCAGCTAGAAACTCAACAACTGGAATTAGTGAAGCAGGCAAATGCAATCCACCAACTGAACCGCCGTTTTTTACAAATTGGGCAGTTGCTTTCTCAAGAAGGGAAACAGACTTTTCAAGCAACGTTTACTGGGGTCAATCATATTTGTCAAATCACCAACCAGATTGTTGGGATTGGAGAGTTGCTCACGGGGGAATTGGATACAATTCATGGTGCTTCTCAGGTCATTGAAAAGGTCAATAGTCAGGTGCGCCACCTTGCAGTTCAGGCCGCGATCATCTCAAATCATGGGGGAACTGAACTGAGTGGATTCAGCCACATCACGAATGAAATTAGTAAGCTAGTCAGCCAAACCTATGAGGTGGGGCGACAGATGGACCGAGTTGCGGATCGTTTTCGCAGCCGCGTGCAGGAACTCACGGAGTCAGCTCACAGTTCAATGGTTGTGGTGCGATCGTTGGTAGAAAAAATTGCCCACACAGAATTTCTGCTAAACGAGTTGGAAACTTTAGTCCAACAGCAGTCACCCAAAACGGCAGCGACCCTTCTCTTACCACCACCTCAGAGGAATGCTCTGCAACCCACGGACGTTCCGCCGGAAAATCCTTCAATGCTTGCCCAGAAAATCGCCCTGGCGGAAACAACCCTCTCCGAGTTACGGGAGTTATTAGAGCATCGCGAATCGGGAATGCTGATCAAAAAAATTCGAAAGGCTTTAAAGCAGCAAAGTCAAAAGCCCGTTGTTTGAAAGCACGATTTTTTGCCGCAACAACAAGGATCTGATTGGGGACATCTCAGATTTGCAAGGACAGTGTCTGGGTGCATCCCAGTTGTGTAACCCTCACCCTAAATCCCTCTCCCAAAGGGAGAGGGACTTTGAAATCCGGCTCCCCATCTCCCTGAGGGAGAAGGGGTTGGGGGATGAGGGGGGCGACTTTGCAAAAGTGGGTGCACCCCAGTATCTTGTAGGGCAGTGTCTTGTAGGGCCAATATCTTGCCCGCGAGCGACATGCTCGCCCTACACATACAAAAGTAGGATGCGTCCGATCTGATTGATGTAGGATTAATCTCCCAAATAAATTCCCAGCCCCCGTGCGGTTTTAACCAGGGTGCCTTCTGGATTCACCGCTGCATAGCGGGCGATCGCCTCACTAATGGGGACGCTCACCACCTGCCGTTTTTGCCAGGTGACAACATGATCGTATTTTCCCTGAGCGATTAACTCGACCGCCGCAACGCCAAAGATGGCTCCCATCAAGCGATCGAGATGGGATGGGGTAGCTCCTCGTTGAGTGTGACCTAACACCGTCACCCGCGTTTCTGCGGGAATACAGCCACAGATTCGCTCCGAAAGGTACTGTCCAATTCCTCCTAAACGGCATTGTTCGCTGTTGTCCGAAATTACCACCGGGAGGCCGTTTTCGGTGCGAACAGCTTCCGCTACTACGATCAGGCAATAGTTTTTTCCCTGTTCCTGACGCTTCTTAATCGCCTGACAAATTCCATCAATGGTGTAAGGAATTTCTGGAATCAGAATGATGTCGGCTCCTCCGGCAATCCCAGCACTAATGGCAATATGTCCGGCATCCCGGCCCATTACCTCCAGAATCATGACACGGGAGTGGCTGGCGGCTGTGAATTGCAACCGATCGAGCGCTTCCGTCGCGACTTCCACTGCCGTATCAAACCCGATGGACATTTCCGTCACCCCCACATCGTTGTCGATCGTTTTGGGAATGCCCACTAAATTCAGATTGCCTTCCTGGGCAATCCGTTGCAGGATTGCAAGACTGCCATCGCCACCGATCCCAATCAGGGCATCCAATCCCAGAAGATGATATCCTTCAATAATTTCCTGAGATCGATCGCGTAAGGTACCATCAGCCATCGGGAAGGCAAAGGGATTCCCTTTGTTAGTGGTTCCTAACATTGTCCCTCCTGCTAACAGGTAAGGATTAACTTTTTCAGAGGTCAAGAAAACCGCTTGAGGAGGCCGAACCATCAGCCCATGGGTGGCCTGTTTGATCCCCAGCACCTCCCATCCATGATTATCCACCGCGCTGTGGACAACTGCGCGAATGGCTGCATTCAATCCAGCACAATCACCGCCACTGGTTAGAATGCCAATCCGTCGTTTTTCTCCCATAGTTCTGCTCCCACAGATCAGCGCACAGCCCCGCTGTGACCTACCAAATGGGAGTTGTACGCTGTGATAGTTTGTGACTTCATGACTTTACCGAGTTGTGCCATCGGAAAAGCTTAAGGCAGGTTGAAGAATTTCTACTTTTAGATCTAACGGGTAGGGCTGCTGGTAATCGGTCATGGGTCATGGGTAATAGAAATGACGCTTCTCTATCGCCTATCACCCATGACGGGTTACCCATTAACCCTTTAAGAGATTTCTGAAAAACAATCTAACTGCTAGTTTCGGCTGCGCTCAACCAGCACCCGCGCCCTAAACGCAACCGGAGGTGTGCCCTGAGCGAAGTCGAAGGGCAACCCCCAGGTAAACTCTTTTCTGGAAATCTCCTTACAAATCCAGTTCAACCTTCACCATCGGGTCTGACATCGATCGCTTCACTGTAAAATTCAGCTTCTTACAGACATGCTGCATTGCTGAGTTATCGCTGAGGATATCTGCCGTAACCCGATCGAGTTTTTCATCTTTGGCAAACTGAATTAAGCGTCGCAGAAGCTCGGTGCCCAATCCCCGGCACTGCCACTTGTCCCCGACAATCATGGCAAATTCCGCTTCGTTGGTGCCGTGTAGTTTTTCTAACCGACCGACTGCCAGGATCTCGTGTTCGCCTGTTTCTGGGTCTTTATAATCTGCTACCAGGGCAAGCTGGCGATCGTAATCCAGGAAGCAAATTCGGGTCAGGCGTTCGTGGGCGATCCGTTGGCTGAGCTTTACAAGATGGGCATAGCGCAGGTACACACTTTCCATCGAAAGCGTTTGGTGGAACTTCACCATCAATGGCTCATCCTCTGGGCGGATGGGGCGAAGGTTCACCTGCCGTCCATCTTTCAGTGTCCAGCCATCGACATATTGAATGGGATAGGGCCGCACCGCGAGTTTTGGCAGTTCCGCCTCTTCCATTTCGGTAGGTTGCAGGACGACACGGGCATCCAGGGCAATCAGTCGCTCCGGTGAAGCCAGCAGAGGATTAATATCAATTTCCTTGATCCAGCGTTGCTCGGTCACTAACTGACTAAACCGCACCATCAACTGCTCTAGTTTTGCCAGATCAATGGGGGATCGTCCCCGAACGCCTTGAAGCGCTCGATAGATCTGGGTTTGCTCCATCATGCGACGGGCCAGAGTGGTATTCAGGGGCGGCAAAGCCAGGGCTCGATCGCGGTAGACTTCGACTAACTGGCCTCCTGTGCCAAAGAGCAACACAGGACCAAATTGGGGATCAAGGCTACTGCCGATGATAAGTTCATAGCCTTCCAGATTCAGCATCGGTTGAACGGTTACGCCCCCGAAGTGTTCGGCTCCGGCTTTTTGGGCAACGGAGTTGGCAATCCCGTGATAGGCTTTGCGAACGGTTTCTGCATCGGGCAAATTCAGCCGTACCCCTCCCACATCGGTCTTGTGGGTAATCGTTTCTGAGAACAGCTTGAGTACGACTGGATAGCCAATGTGGTTTGACAGTTCCACCGCTTCGTCTTCACTGGTGGCCACCCGTGTTTCGACGACCGGAATGTGATAGGCCGCCAACAATTGCTTCGACTCGAATTCCGTGAGTAGGGTCCGTCCGGCACGACGGGCAGTTTGGATAATTTGCTCGACCAGGGCGCGATCGGGCGCATCTGCATCGGAATCGGCGGGTAGGGTCGGAGTTTCGTACAGCCCCTTCAGGTTGTAAGTGTAGCGCCACATGTAGTTGAAGACCTGGGTGGCACTATCGGGGTAAGGCAAGGTAAAAATGCTGGCTCGATTGAGAATTTCTTCCCCCGCAGACACTTCGGGGCCACCCATCCAACTCGCTAGAATGGGCTTGCCATTGGGTTGGAAGCTGCCAACTAATTGTTCAGCGGTCAGGGTGGGATCGGTCATGGCTTGAGGAGTAAGAATCACTAGCAAGCCATCACTATTGGGATCTGTCGCGGCAACTTGCAGTGCTTTCGCATAGCGTTGTGGATCTGCATCGCCCAGGATATCAATCGGGTTATGGTGACTCCAGTGGGGAGGTAAGAACTCGTTTAAGGCGGCGACCGTTTCCGGTGCGAGTTGGGCCAGTTCTCCCCCGCCTGTGATCAGGGCATCGGTTGCCAGGACCCCCGGCCCTCCGGCATTTGTCAAGATTGTGAGTTTGCGTCCTTTAGGGCGGGGTTGTTTCCCCAACACTTCCGCCATGTTGAACAGGTCATCAATCGAATTCACCCGCAACACACCGGATCGGCGGAATGCTGCGTTCAATACCTCGTCACTGCCCGCCAACGATCCCGTGTGGGAGGCGGCTGCCTGGGCTGCCTCATCCGTTCGTCCGGCTTTGATCACAATAATGGGCTTGGTCAGGGCAACTTCCCGCGCGGCTGAGAGGAACGATCGCGCATTTCCGATCGATTCCATATAAATCACGATGCTCTGGGTATGGGGATCGTCTCCCAGATAATCAATCAAGTCTCCCCAATCCACATCCAGCATCGCTCCGATGGACATGAAGGCACTGAAGCCCACATTCTCGCGACGGCTCCAATCTAAAATTGCGGTACAGAGAGCACCGCTTTGACTGATAAAGCCAACACTACCGGGACGGGCCATTTCACTGGCAAAAGTGGCATTCAGTCCAGAGAGGGGACTCATGACCCCCAAGCAGTTGGGACCGATGATTCGCATCTTGCCCCGACGGGCGTGCTTGAGCACCTGCTGTTCCAATTCCACCCCTTCCGGTCCCACTTCTCGGAACCCTGCGGAAATGATGATGGCTCCTTTTACCCCTGCATCAGCACACTCACTGATGACGTTGGGAACGGTGGGTGCAGGGGTGACGACGATCGCCAGATCCACAGGTTCGGGGACGGATGCAATATTTGGATAGGCTTTGATCCCTAAGATACTGTTGCGGTTGGGGTTGACCGGAAAGACGGTTCCTCCAAAGGGATTACTGATTAAATTCCAGAGAATGGTGCGCCCCACACTACCCGCCCGTTCCGTGGCCCCAATCACAGCGACTGTTTTGGGAGTGAAAATGGCATCTAAGGGTAGACGACGATCGCGAACGATGTCATAGGCGGGGTCTAGGGGAGCTTGCATGGAAGTTTGCATACGTTATTCCTCACAATGAGGCACTGAGTTCGGTCACTGACCCGACTCACCAGGGATAGCAAGACAGGTTCTCATACCAGTTAGGGTTCACTTTTCTGCCTGCATCTTAACTGTCTAGAAAATCCCCGCAGCTACCCAGTTTACAAACGTAAAACCAGGAATCGGGCCAACCATGAGACAGGCTAGCGATCGAGCCATCTCTTAAAAGAAAGTAAATTTTCTGGTGCAACTGCCCTGGGGTGAAGAAGAACCCTTTCCATCTGCCTGACCCATCCCCTGAACTCGCGGTAGAATAGGGTCTGTATTTCATGCTGACTTCCATGCAAAAACGTCATACGATCGATACCACCCAATTGATGCGACGGGCTGAAGAACTGGTCAGTGCCGCCTCTAATCGCTACCGGATTACGGTTCAGGTAGCCAATCGGGCGAAACGTCGCCGTTTTGAGGAGTTTGATGCGGTGGATGACCCAAAGATGAAACCGATTCTACGGGCCATTATTGAGATGTCGGATGAACTAACCCAACCGGAAATTATTGGCGAGTGAAACTGCGATCCCTCCAGCGTACTGGCTTTGTTTTGCTGCTGGTTCTGAGCCTGGTGATGACCCTGGCAAGTCAGGCCCAGCCTCAATCCGCTTCCCCACGTGAGGGTTCGGCGGCCCCAGCATTGGTGTCTGTGACGGATGCATGGCAGCAAGTTTATCGCCAACTTCCCAATTTTCCGCGAGAAAATCAGTACGTGAACCAGACGACGGGCCAACCCGTTCCCGGCAATACCCTCATTGGTCGCATGATTCGCTACCATGTGTACCTCAAGGGCCGTCCCCCGAATTATCGACTGGATTGGAAGCTGACCCTGGCGGATTACCTGGGGATCAATGAGCCAATGGAAGATACGCGCTATCCGGGGTCTGAGGTGTTACAGGTAAATCCCATCGATGGCGATCGAGCGGTGATTAACAAACTGAATCGTGCCCAGCGTGAACAGTTGGTACAGGCGTTGGTGGGGGTTTTTACTCGCCCCATTGATGGTTCGGCTCCCCAAGCCCCAACTTCCGTTCCTGTCGCTCCTGCTCGACCTGCTAATCCGTCTGCGCCCTCTGGGTTGCCTCCTCGCCCTAAACCAGGGGATGCTCAACTACTGGCCCCTTGAGACGCACCAGAGATGAATCGGATACTCCAGAAAGGGGTGGGCTGGCGGGTTGGTTGGTGGCCCGATGCGCCTGAGTTTAAGGGTTTAGTCGGGGGGGATGAGTGGGCGCTCGAACTGACGGAATTGGAGTTTCGGGATTTTTGCCGTCTGCTTCATCAACTGGCGGACACCCTGAAACAAATGGCTGGGGAGTTGATGGAGGAGGAACGCATCACCTGTGAGGCTGAAAGTGAACTCATCTGGTTAGAAGTGGAAGGGTTTCCCCAGGCGTTCAGTTTGCGGTTCATGGTGTTGACGGGAAGACGGGCTGAGGGAAATTGGTCCTCAGAAGTGGTGCCTGAGTTGCTTCAGGCGCTTCAAACGCTGCCTGCTTTCTAATGGCTGTCTGTGAATTTTTAGCAATGGCTGGGTATTCTGGGATTACCCAAGCGAAACCTGCAATGCCGCAGACTTTTTCCCCTTTACATTTATCCTCTTTTCTTGAACAAGTTCCTGTGATTGCTCCTGAAACCTCTCTTCGGGAAGCGATCGAGGGATCACAAACTTGTCAACGTTTTCAGGGCCGTGAGATCGAATATTGGTTAGTGACTGATCACAACCAACTGATCGGTGTCCTGACAGGACGGGAGCTTTTTCAATATATCCTGACCCATTCTTCTGATTTGACGGTGCCTGTGAGTCGAGTTATGACTGTTCCGGTCTTCACGTTGAAGGTTCAGGAGTTGAATGCAACGATCGCCCTTGATCTTTTGGATCATCACAAAATTACCTGCTGTCCTGTGCTAGATGATCAGGATCATCCGATTGGGGTGATTACATACCGGAGTCTCTGCCAGATGCTGCGAACCGCAACCCAGGTGCAAGACTGGGTGCATGAGACTGAGGACTTGACCCAGTGCAGTCCCTTGCAAACGAACAATACATTGCTGGTGACTGCGGTAGAACATGCGGGTGATGGGATTGAAATCATCAACCATCAAGGGGTTCTGGAATATGTAAATCCTGCCCTAGAAGAAATGACGGGATACACTCGCCTGGAAATGCTGGGGAAAACCCCAGAGGAGTTGTTTGGAACAGCTAAACAGAACCAGGCTACCCATCAGGCGATGGTCGAGATGGTTCAACAGAAGCAGATCTGGAGCGGAAGGCTGCTGGCTAGACGCAAAGATGGTTCGCTCTGCCATCAGGAAGTAACCGTTTCACCTGTTTGCGATGGAAGTGGAGAAATCACTCACTGTGTTGCTGTTCGGCGGGATGTCACAGAACGGAAACGGATTGAAGAAGCGCTCCGCCTCACCCAGTTTGCAGTCGATCGCGCTGCCGATGCTGTTTTCTGGACTCGTCGAGATGGTCGCCTGATTTATGTGAACCGAGCGGCATGCGCTTTACTGGGGTACTCAGTTGCCGAGTTCCTCATGATGTCAATTCAAAACATTGATCCATCATTTTCATCCGATCGCTGGGAATACTATTGGCAGGAGATTCAGCAAGCGGGCGCGATGACGTTTGAAGCCTTCTATGGGACTCGTGAGGGCCAGGAACTTCCTGTGGAGGTAACGACGAATTATTTGGAGTTTAACGGACAGGTTTATCACCTGGCTTTTGTCCGGGATATTAGTGAACGTAAACAGGCCGAGGCCCAATTGAAAGCCTCTCTTGCAGAGAAAGATTTGTTACTGAAGGAGGTTCATCATCGCGTTAAGAATAATCTGCAAGTTATTTCTAGTATCTTTTCTTTACAATCTAATTCCATTGCTGATCCAGCCATGCTGTCGGTTTTCTCAGATAGTCGTAACCGCATCCAATCGATGGCTCTGATTCATGAAAAACTCTATCAAACTCCTTCATTAGCCAGTATTGACTTTGCAGATTATGTAAAAACTCTGGTGCGCGGCTTATTGTCCACTCAACCGAGGTTACACGACCGGATCAGCTTGGCCTTCAATATTACTGAAATTTGTCTGGGAGTAGATGTTGCGATTCCCTGCGGCTTGTTAGTCAACGAACTGGTTTCTAACACGTTAAAACATGCTTTTCCGGACGATCGCCCAGGGGAAATTACGATTGATTTTGCTTCTCTGGCAGATCAGCACCTCTGTTTAACAGTGCGGGATAACGGTGTGGGCCTACCCACTAACTTAATCGTTGATCGG
>JANRKG010000476.1:0-12942 GCA_033763635.1 Leptolyngbyaceae cyanobacterium bins.59 | reverse complement strand
CCTTGAGTTAGAAGTGGCTGATCCCTGGAAGTTGCTTGACCACATTCGCCATGCAGGTGCAATTTTTATGGGGCACTCTACCCCTGAAGCAGTGGGTGATTATCTGGCGGGACCCAACCATACCTTGCCGACCTCTGGAGCCGCCCGCTATGCCTCTGCCTTAGGCGTAGAGACCTTTATGAAGCACTCCAGCTTAATTGAATACTCCCCGATGGCCCTCCGAAAAGTGGCAGGAGCCATTCAAACCCTAGCTCAGGCAGAAGGGCTAACGTCCCATGCTGATTCTATTCGCCTTCGAATGAAAGACTTTGAAGAACCCAATCACTAAGGAACACGTAGCAAAATAACATCCTTGGGGATCGGGGTTCGCCTTCGCTCAACCCGCGAACGGTTGACGGCTGAACGAAGCTAAAGCCTGAGAACTGGTACTTGATGATTTTGTAAATCCTAACGGTTGAATGAACCCTTATTTAACGAACTCTTGTTTAGCGAACTCTTCTAGGCCATGCTACAAGATGGACAAAAAATTTTACAATACTTATCAATGAGGTATGGCACTGGACGGGCATGGCTAATATTAAGTTTGTGAAAGAAGACCGGGAAGTGGTTGCCGCCGATGGGGCAAACCTGAGATTGAAGGCGATCGAGAATGGCGTTGATCTCTATACCTTCATGGGTAAGATGATGAACTGTGGTGGCTATGGTCAGTGTGGTACTTGTATTGTAGAAGTGATTGAAGGATTGGAAAATCTTTCACCTCCTACGGAAGTGGAACAGCGCAAACTCAAGAAAAAGCCCGCCAATTATCGTCTAGCCTGTCAAACCCTGGTCAATGGCCCAATTAGTGTTGTGACAAAGCCCTAACCCTGAATTCCGACAAGCTGAGTAAACTTTTTACTGTCAGCTTTTTGCTCCTCTGCTATGGTAAAAGTGAGGTATGAGCGGTAACGGTTTCTGAAGGGTGGTTTCTTCAACTGGTGGTGCCCATTTGTCATCTGCGACAAGCCTGAATCGTGAAAATTCATATCAAAACTTTGCACTGTTCTGAGTGTAAATTTTGTATGAGTTTTGCCTATCGATAATTTTCAATGCGCTGGTAGGGCTTTAAGTGGGCAGGGCATTCAACATTGGATTCCATCCGGTTCAACTTAGTAAGTTAGGAGAGGTTAATCATGGAAGTTAATAATCTAGGTTTTGTAGCCAGCATTTTGTTTGTACTCGTTCCCGCTGTATTTCTGTTGATTCTTTATATCCAAACCGCAAGCCGAGAAGGGAACAAATCCTAGAACATATCAAAAGTTACTCAGCAAATTATTTGGAAACCCGTCGAACACCTCCTGTAAATGATCAGGGTTGTTTGACGGGTTTTTTAGAAGTTACTGTTTTAAGAGTTCACGGTTATAAAAAATTCCAGATTTCCCTTATGAAATAGCCTTAAAATTCAGCCAATTTATCTCGAATATAAGCAGGCAGTTTCTGGTTAATGGCCTCCTGGGCGTTCATTTTGGCGTTCAGTTCACGAATCCGTCGAGACAGTAGCCGAATGATATTCACTGCAATTCCAGGCGTTTCATCGATCGCATCATACAGTTGTTGCTGGGTGAGAACCAGACATTCACAGGGGGCCAGGGTGGTGACAGACGCAGAACGGGGTTCTGCATCAAACAGGGACATTTCTCCAAAGCAGGTTCCTTTATCTAACTGAATCAGTTCCTGGTCTCCGATATGAACTCGAACCTTTCCGGAAACAACAATGTAGAGCGATCGTCCCTCTTCGCCCTGAGTAAAGATGGTGTATTTGGTAGGGAAAGATAGCTCATCCATAATGGAAGCTAACCGCACTAGAAAGTCGTCCCTCAGTTCTTTAAACATCGGGACACCTCGGACAAATAATAGGCGATCAACACTGGTTAACATAGCTTCTATCAAGGACTGGGCTTGACCCAAGATCACACTGCCTGGAATCACCAGACCTTTTCTAATACAGATTCTTACCCAGATTCAAAACCCTTGTAAGACTTGAGTTTGGCTGGTTGCAAATCCGGTTCACATTCTAACGGGTCTAATGCCGTGTATTAAAACAAACCCCGACCCAACAATCAAGCTGGATCAAAACGGATGGTGCCTGGAAAATCATTCGTCCCTGAAAAATCTTTGAAATCTTGAGAATTGTTCGAGTCAGTTGTGGTGACCTCCGAGGGTATTGTCATTCCTAACTTACCCATCATTTCTTTAATTTGAGCAGACACCAAGGGATCGGGATCATTTTTAAGAAGCGGCAAGAGTTGTTCCAGCGCACGCGGGGAGGCCACTGCTAAATAGGCCAGGACAGCCTCTCGAATGAATCCTGTAGGGTGACGCAGACAACTGAGGGTTTGTTCAGGGGTAACACTCCAGTAAGACTGGCGGGCCAGATGAAAACAACAGGCCAGTGCCCAATCGGATAAAAAATAACGCAATTCCAGTAGATACCGTAATCGATCGCTGGGAGGCATGGGGTGGTAAGCAACCAGTTCGGAGAGGTTTTGCAACTTTTCTGCATCCGATCGGCGATCTAGAACACTTAACAAGATTTGCTTAGTTGGAATGTCCAGAGTGTTGTCAAGAATTTCCAGCCCCCGCGCAATGCTGCTCCCTGAACTGGACTGGAGATTAAAGGAAGCGGCTTGAATGGCGGTGAAAGGATATAACAGTTTCATTAAGAGGAATAGGCGCGTTGTGGTGTCTGTAACGACATCCCGCAAAGCACGGCGCAGCAAATCCGCTTCTCGACTATTCACCAATTCAGGGATCAGATCGACTAAAGCACTATAAATCTGCCCCATGAAGAGGAGTTCCTGTTCAATCAGGGTTTCAATGCCACCCCGTCCTAATCGGTCCACGACAGCATTAATCCCGACTTCCTGGGGCATGATGTTTTGATTCAGCAATACATCCAAGATGTTGCGTCTGGTTTTTCCCCAGGAAGTTACCAGATGGTTGACGAGAAGACTTTGAGCCTCGATCGTGCCAATTTTACCGATCGCAACCCAGGAATGCATCCGCACCAGATCCGGTTTATGAATATCTTCTGCCAGGGTAATCAACATCGGTAAAGCTTCGTTTTCGAGCCTGACCAACGATCGCATCGCAGCTTCGCGGGTTGACTTGTAGTACAAGCCCTTCAGAAGAGACGGGTAATATTCTTCCAGATGGGTCGCGGCGATCGCTTCCAACAAAGCACATCGAACCCGCAAAGACTCATCCTGTAAGAGATTTGGGATATGGAGCCGAAGGGCTTGCATGTAAACCGCTTCCCCCAACGCTCGGCATCCCATCACTCGCTCCCGCTCCCGTTTGTGGGTTAGCATTTGGCGGAGGGTATTGGTTGCTTCGGCCTTCTGTCGAGGAGTTCCGCGACGCAAAATCAGGGAAGAGGCAGTGCCCCGCACCACGGGATCAACCTCTGGATTGAGGTAGGGGCGTAACTGACGAATATCGGGTTCCGCTTCGGTTAACCAGACATACCGGAGTGCAACCGCTAACACCTCAGGAGAAAGGGTATGCTGATTAATCAACGTACGCAACTGCCCGACATAGGTAGGGTTCGGATGAACCATCATGGCTTCAATACTTTGGCGTTGCAGCGCAGGGGACAGAGTGGGTAACAAGCCTGCCAGGACTTCACCCACATTTTGGGGATCGATATGGGTGAGTAACTCAATACAGGATCGTTTGTCAGCCTCCGTTCCTGGATGGTTAAGGGCTTCAATCACTGCCCGCTTTAACTGGCGCAAGTCCACATCTGAAATGCTGAGTTGCCCCCGTTCTGCCCCTAGAACCAGAAGGCCCACATAGCGCGATCGAAGTAACCAGGTCACGAATAACCAGAAACCTGCCAGAAAAATTGTAATCACAACAAAGAGGAGGGCTTGCATCTCGGAAACGATGCTGAACTGCCGAAAGAGCCAGATCATTCCCAAAATTAAAATTCCCGTCGCCCCTGTAGATAAGGGTTCGGCAACCCCTCGCACCAGGGATTGCAAATTCGCACGGACACTATCTGGGATCGGCTGGAACAGAATAGGACCACTACTGGTGAAGAGAGTGTAGTGCAGTAACTCATCAAAAAATTTCAGGCCAACCAGACATAGGAAGAAAGAAGGCCAACCGACCAGAGAGAAAACCCCCAAAATAATCAGGGTGCCCGGTATAATCAGCAGCGCTGTGAAAACACCTAACCGTTCCATCATGCGGCTCGATGCAAACCATTGCATAATCAGCTCAAAAATTCCGAGTACCCCATTGAACAGACCAATGAATCCCGCAATTCCGATCTGAGCCGCAAAACTCTTTGAGGATTGCCCTGTGACTGGACTTTGAATCAACGCACCGAGCGTTTGCCCCAGTGCCAATCCCTGAATCCATTCTTCCAATTGCCGGAGGTACTGGAACTCAATGAGCACATAGAGCACTTGTGCCATTGCGAAGAAAGCGAACAAGAGAAATGCATAACGCCGGATGGGGCGTTGGACACGCCGAGTTGATGCCTCTGGTTGATCCCCTCCATCTACATGCCGCCGATGGGCATCTGGGAAAAACTGGCGATAATTTTGGCTGAGATAAAACAGAATGACTGCTCCCCCCAGCACCAGTAGGCCCGAAATAATAATGACATTGGGTAGGCCAACAAGGGAGATGAGAATGGGCAGGGAAAAACCACTGATCACATCGGCAACCAGAACGCCGCTACTAATGAGCGGAAAGGTGCGTTTAATTTCTCGAATATTAAACAGTTGATTGGCAGTAATCGATGTGTTCAGATCATTCAGAACACTAATGACTTCTTGCCACAGGCGCATCGCTAGGACAGTGGCAGTAAAGACGGTCACGCTTCCAATCACTGATTCCCGTGGAAAGCGCAGACCGATCGCGAAAACAAGCAGTGGGAGAGACAGCAACAGGGGAATTAGAACAATAACTTGCCTCAGAGGAAGAACACGAGGCAACCATGAATAGACAAACCCTAAACTAGAACTAATCAAAGCACTAGCCAAGAAGATCCAGGGCAAATTATCAGACCCAAATCCTTGAAGGAAACGGTCTTGGGCACTAGCCTCAAACCAGAGCAACCCTATAGATGTCACGGTATAGAAAGCGAACATTAAAATAGTACGTTCGCTTTCCTCAGGTCGCAGGTTAACCCATTGCAGGAGTTTCTGGCTTACTTTCCCTCGAAGGGCACTTTGTCTATCATCACTTGCTCTCATCGTTCATCGAACTGGTTTATCGTCCAGCCCTCGCTACATGCCCCCTAGTTTTCCCATCCGTTCAGGGTCTCTAGTCAACTTATAGGGCTTTGGCTCTAATGTATACCGCTCATTGACAAATCAGGCAATGACAAGTGTAAACTACCTTGCCATTGCCTGATTTCTTCACAATCGATTCGTAGAGGTTTGATTGCCGAATCAGTGGGAGGTCTTGACGTTAGAAGGTCACAGCAAGAGAGCCACAATAAAAAATTACAAAAGACTAAAACAAAGAATTCAGACTCACGGAGTTACTTTTTAGGTGCGAGTAACATCATCATATTTCGGCCTTCTTTTTTGGGAGCCTGTTGAACCTCTGCAACTTCTTGGAGATCAGTCGCCATTCGGATCAGCAAAGTCTCAGCCAAGTCGGTATGCTGAATTTCACGACCTCGAAACATGATCGTTGCTTTGACCTTATCCCCTGACTTCAAGAATCTTTCTGCCTGATTGATCCGCACATTGTAATCGTGTTCTTCAATCTTGTAGCGCATCTTCACTTCCTTCACATCGGAAGTGTGCTGCTTCTTCTTGGCTTCACGCGCCTTTTTCTCTTGTTCAAACTTGAATTTGCCGTAGTCCATAATGCGGCAAACAGGTGGATCAGCCTTATCACTGACCAAAACCAGATCTAGCTCCTTTTCTTCTGCTATCTGGAGTGCTTCCCTGGGCGAGATGATCCCTAACTGCTTCCCATCACTATCAATGACACGAATTTTAGGGAACCGAATACGCTCGTTAATTTGAGGCAGGTCGCGATTTTGCTTCTTCTCTATCACAGGCATCCTTGATGTACACAGCAGACTCGTTACCGAGTAAGTCCTCAATACCTTTACCGATTAAATTTTAAACCAAACCGCAGTCAAAACAAGAAACTCAATTCTTCAAACGTAACCGCATAGAGCAATTCCAAAGTTAGCAGCAGAAAAACCTGGCAGGGGAAAAGTTTTAAATCCTTAATAAAAAATTAATACCCAAGTAACTGTTTTGATTAGGAAAGAATTAGAATCTCGGAGCTTTCTGTATTCTGTTTCACGTATTTTGCTTGACGTATTCTGCATACTTTTATACCTATTCAACCGGGCATATCCCAGTTTTGTATTTCCAGTTCTGTATTTGTAGTGCGAGGGTCTGGCTGGCGAGAAAGAGATGCCCGCACGACAAGAGATACTGCCATTGCAAAGATGGGCTGCTCCCGACTCAACCGATAGACACAATAAACACAAATTTCTTGGCTTCAATCAGCATTTATAAAGATTCATACGTTATTTTTTGTTATTTTAATCAGCTCAAAGCAAGACTTGTTTAGCAGTTAACTGAATTTACTAATGGGATAAAGAGGGAAAGAAAAAGCAAGAATAAAGGTCGATAATTAAGAAATGTAACAATTGTGCCGTCATGACAGCATAGCGTCTTGACAGCTTAATGGGGGAGCGCTAAATTATCAGTGTGTACCCGGGTAGGCCAAATGAGAGCAATATGCAAGACAAGCAGGACAAGCAAAAAGTAACACTATACATTTCACCAGGATTGCATCGTCAATTGAAGGTTCGGGCGGCAGTTGATTCTGAGCCAATGTCCTCAATTGTAGAGAAAGCGATCTTGTTCTACCTATCCCATCCGGATATTGTTGAGCAGACTGATATCTCCTACGGAAGGACTCATCTGGTTCATACCTGCCCGGAATGTTCATCTTCTGTTGTTCTGCAGGGCAGCAAACTGGTGACGTTGGGAAGTGAATCTGATCTGATAGCAGAACCTGTGACAGGTCTTTCTTCAATGTCCTCTGAGGATTTGAAGATTTCCTCCCAGGGTGAAGAAAATTTGGTTCCTTGCTAGATGTAATGCAAGCTCTGAGCGGTAAGCATCTAGATCTAGTCTGAAAAACTAGCTTAAAAATTCAATTCGCCTGAAAATTCAGTCCAATTGAGCGTTGTTTCAGGTTAGCTGTTCACGTTAGCTACTAAAGTCAGTCATTTTACTAGACTGGTCATTCTAAGGAATTGCATCTAGGCAGTTCTAGCCAGGACATTTAAGCTAAAACAGTTTGGTGCTAATCGGCGCGGCAGTGGTTTGTTTAACGGGTTTGTTTAACGGGTTTTCAGTATTCTGATAAGTAATTATCCTGATAGGTAATTTTGATTCGATAACTTTGATTTGGTAATGGTTCAGGGGAATTGGGGAATTGATGATTATGCAAGAAGAAATTAGCATCTTAATTCAGGCTCAATATCCTCTGATCTATCTCGTTACCTCTGAGGAAGAGCGGGTAGAGCAAGTGATCGCTTCTACGATCGCTCAGATCAAACCCCAAAAGAAAGTTTTTGTTTGGACCGTCACTCATGGGATCGTTGAGTATGGTCAACCCCGAACGACGACTCAACATAACACAGTCTCTCCTGAAGCTGCGATCGAGTGGGTTGTAAGACAGCGCGAACCCAGTATTTTTGTATTCAAGGATTTGCACCCTTTTCTCGATTCTCCCGCTGTAACTCGCTGGCTTCGGGATGCGATTGCAAGTTTCAAAGGAACCCACAAGACGATTGTTCTGATGTCCCCTGTGCAGCAGGTGCCGATTGAGTTGGAGAAAGAAGTCGTTGTCCTCGACTTTCCAATGCCCGATATTTCTGAGTTGAACTACGTTTTGTCTCAGCAATTGGAGCAAACCAAGGGCCGCCGGATTACGACCGAAATGCGAGAAAAGCTTTTGAAAGCAGCCCTCGGTCTCACACGGGATGAAGCAGAAAAGGTTTACCGCAAAGCTCAAGTCACGACAGGTCGGTTGACAGAGGCAGAAGTCGATATTGTTCTTTCAGAAAAGAAACAACTGATTCGGCGCAATGGCATCCTGGAGTATATCGAGGAAGATGAGACAATCGACTCGATTGGTGGATTGGAAGAACTCAAGCGGTGGTTGAAGCAACGATCGAATGCTTTTACCGAGCGGGCCAGGGAATATGGTCTTCCGCAGCCTAAGGGAATGCTGATTCTTGGCGTTCCTGGATGTGGTAAGTCCCTGATTGCTAAGACGACCTCAAGGCTGTGGGGGCTGCCCCTCCTTCGCCTGGATATGGGTCGGGTTTATGACGGTTCAATGGTGGGGCGATCAGAAGCAAACTTACGGAATGCTTTGAAAACGGCAGAATCGATTTCTCCTGCAATCCTCTTCATTGATGAAATCGATAAAGCCTTTGCCGGAGGTGCTGGATCAGCCGATTCAGATGGAGGTACCTCTAGCCGTATCTTTGGTTCTTTCCTGACCTGGATGCAGGAAAAAAATTCTCCGGTCTTCGTCATGGCCACAGCAAACCGAGTCGATCGCTTGCCCGGTGAGTTTCTCCGAAAAGGCCGATTTGATGAAATCTTCTTTGTTGATTTGCCAACGTCAGAGGAGCGGCAGGAAATTTTCCGGATTCACCTGTCCAAGCGCCGTCGAGAGATCAATCGATTTGATCTGCCTCAGTTGGCAGCAGTTTGTGAAGGATTTTCTGGAGCAGAAATTGAACAGGCGCTTGTTGCAGCGATGTACGAAGCGTTTGCTCAAGACAGGGAGTTTACCCAGTTAGATATTATTGCGGCAATTAAAGCAACATTGCCCCTTTCCAAGACAATGAACGAGCAGGTCACTGCGCTACGAGATTGGGCACGTCAGCGTGCCAGACCTGCCGCATCCTCCGTTGCTGAATACCAGCGAATGGAGTTCTAAAAAGCTTTCTCTCCTGCTCCCAACAGGAAGAAAGGCTAGCCATCGGCTAGCAGACCGAAGAACCCTTTGAATCAGAAACAATGGTTTTCCAATTGTTGATTATTCAAAGACCATCCCATAAAAACGTTGTCGTTTCTCTAATCTCTTCAGGAGGAAATCCTAATGTCTCACTTTAGCACCCTGCGTACCAAAATCACTGATGCTGAAATCCTCAAGTCTTCCCTGCGGGATCTGGGTATCAGCCTCAAGACTGAAGCTGATGTTCGTGGCTACAATGGCCAACGCGTTCGGGCTGACATTGTTGCAGTTCTGGAAGGCGAGTACGATCTGGGCTGGTCCCGCAACAGCGATGGTTCCTTCGACCTGATCGCTGACCTGTGGGGTGTTGCGAAGAAGCACAACCAAACGGAACTGATCAACTCCATCAACCAGAAGTATGCAGTGAACAAGACCCTGGCGGAAGTGAAGCGCCCTGGTTTGCAAAATGCAAACGTGAAATTGGTTCTGCAAAAGTAATTTTTTGCGCGTTCCCAAACTAGCGGGTTAGCCAATTGTGGTTAGCCCGTTTTTTGCTGTCTATGGCTATGGCATTAACCCCTTCTGCCTTCTGCCGCTTGCTAATCTCCTTCTATTTGCGCTCTCCCAGGCTTCACAATGGCGATTCCAACTCCCGATCCCGTTCAACAAACTTTGCTGGCAGAAGCTTTGCAATTCGCCCGTTCCCTTGCAAATCCTTCTCCCCATCCAGAACCGTCGGTAATGGGTCGTCGTCGAGATCGGCTACGCCAGATTCAACAACAGTTACAAGGCTTTGCCCATCCCCTTTGTCACGATCGCATCCCTGCCACTGCAATTCCGATGGTCGTGCGCCATGCATTTGTGAATGCAGTTTTACTTCTACGCTACCGCAGTGCAGGCAGTACCACATGGAAGGGAACCCTAACTTCTCCGACGCTCAACCAGTATCGTCCCGATCCTTTACCGACTCACCTCATATCTGATAATGTTCTCAGTTCTTTGGGTCACTGTTTTGAACTCCCTGAAGATGCGATTCAAGAATCTAGAGCTTCATTGCAGCAGATTGAACGAACCCTCACCCGACAAAAACGCATCCTTCAGGCTGTTTTGGCAGAATTAGGGAGTGTCAACCTTTCCCGTGCATCAGAAAGTCCAGGTTCAGAAGCCGTTTTGACCCTCTTTCAAAATTTGTTTTCCGCAATCCCCATTCCGCTCCAAGCCCTTGATTGCATCTTTACAGAAACCCAGATTTATTTCTGCATTAACTACCAAGAGGGTAAACTTGCCGATCGCCTTCAATGGGACAGTCTGAGCGATTCGGAACAGACTCAGGTGCAAGGATTTCTGGATTCTCTGGGACAGTTCAGCTTTGATCAGTTTGGACGGTTTCCGACCTTTGGCCCCTGTATCCCCGATCGCATTCACCCAATCTGGTGTGAACAAATTGCCCGTCAGTGCGGAGAACCTACGGCTCAAGTATTACAAACCCTCACCCAATCGATTGGAGTCATCCCCACCCATAAAGCAGAAGCCTTTCTCGTTCATGATGTGTGGGGTCACTACTGGCAACTGCTACTCACTCAATTTGGGGGGGATTATGCAATCTTGACCCATTGTGATGAACCCCTACGAGCGGCGGAAACAGCCTATACAGCAGAAGGCCCCCTGACCTGTGGAGATCTCTTTAGCTGGGATGGGAAAACGGTTCAGCTTGATGAGGCCAAAACCCGATCCTTTTTTCAGGGAGAAGTGCAGCAACGGCTCGGTGTTATCTTTACCCATTTGATTGGGGAAATGATCGCCGATGTTGCCGAGTTTAAGTTTGTTTGGGATCATTCTGAGGCAGCGGATCAACTTCTCAGTTCCTCCCTCTTTAAAGATCACCCCACCAAACTGGATCTGAGTTTAACAGACGTAGATTTTCTATTTTTGCGAGTTTTGCGTCCTCTTCTAGAAATGCACCTGTCCGTATTTACAGACTCCGTTCTAGAAGCTGATATCCTGGCACTGTGGAGGGAACGAAATTACCCAACCGAGTCCCTGACGTTGCGAACTTGCTTGAAACAGGCGATCGTCCGTCTCTACCAAATCTTTCTGGAAGAGTACAACCGCACCTATCTACCTACCCTGACGGGCCAGCCTGGGATCTTTGCCCAGATTGTGAGTAATCTTGTGTACCTGCAAAATGTAATCAGTGAACTCTATCAAAATCCGATCGCCCAGAGTTCCCCAAATTTACCCTTTCAAGATCTCCTCATGCTCTTTATCGGTTGCTACTGTTCTAGCGATAGCTACCGGGAGTTCTGGGCCATTGATGATGTACTCGCCAACTATTTTTTACCTTGTTGGAGACTCTTACAGGATTCCTCTAACCACTGGATCACCTGATGCCCCAGGCGAGTCCCCTCCAGGCGATCGATCTCTCGAATTCCCGTTGGACTGGTTACATTCACCTCCGTCAGGTAGCCACCAATCACATCAATTCCCACAAAAATCAGGCCATCACGCCGGAGGACAGGAGCTAATTCCGCACAAATTTCCCGCTCGCGATCGGTAATGCCCACCGCTTCAACCCGACCCCCGACTGCCATGTTGCCTCGAAACTCCTTCCCCGTCGGAATACGGTTCACGGCTCCGATCGGTTCTCCATTCAGCAAGATAATTCGCTTGTCTCCTAATTTGGCATCCGGCAGATAGGTTTGAACCATCACCGGAACCTGCCCGCGTTGGGTACTCACTTCCACAATGGAATTCAGGTTACGGTCCTCTGGAGTGAGGAACAAAATCCCTTCCCCGGCCTTCCCCCCTAAGGGCTTCAGGACCGCTGCTCCCTGTTTCTCCGTGAACTCGCGCACCACCTGCTTATCCTGGGTGACGATCGTAGTTGGGATCGCGCCTGTAAATTGCAGGGCGTACATTTTCTCATTCGCCGCCCGAATCCCAGTGGGGGAATTCACAACCCATGTTTTTGCCGGATCAATATAATCCAAAATGTAAGTGGCATAGAGATAGGGAATGGTGACAGGAGGGTCTGTCCGCATGAAGACCACATCCATTTCATCCAGGGGCCAGAGAACAGATTCCCCCAGGGAATACCAGGGATGGGGAATCACCCACCGCCCTTCCACTAATTGCACTGAGGTTAGATTAACCGGACTCAGCAAAGCCCACGCTCTGCCCTCCATCACACTCAGGAGAGTTGACTGGGTAATCCAAACCTGGTGACCCCGCTCGTGGGCCGCTTCCATCAATGCGACGCTGGTATCGTGTCCAGGATCTAGCGCTTGAATCGGGTCAATGATAAAGGCAAGCTTCAATGGTAAAATCTCCCGATGGCAATACCCTTTCCATTAAACCCTGACTCAAGCGGATTGCAGCATGGGATCTAGCTTCCCCTGAGCATTCAGGGCATGGATATCATCGCATCCGCCCACATGCTCATCGTTAATAAAGATTTGGGGGAGCGATCGTCGTCCGTTCGCCCGCTTTGCCATCTGTGCCCGTGCTGTTTCATCCCCATCAATGCAGTATTCGGTAAACTCTACCCCTTTTTTGTTTAACAGGGATTTTGCCCGAATGCAGAAGGGGCATGTACTCCAGGTGTAGATTTCAACTTTTGCAGCCATAACCGTCTCACATTGGTAACAATTTTCTACCAGTGTAACCAGGAATATACAGTTCCTCAAAAGCAAACAGGGTGAACATCGGTCCACCCTGCGATTGATCAATCAAAAGTCACGAATTTAGCTAAAAACTTGGAGGAAAATAGGATTAGGCAGTTACACTGTTTTGTCGTTTCTTACTGGCACCCATCATGAACCCAACTAACAGGATCGCGCTTAATGCAGCGGGCTCGGGAACTCGTTTGGGTCGGTCATCAACGACTAGCCCTCTTCCAGTTCCGCTAGCACCGTTAAAGCCTCGACCGTT
>JANRKG010000475.1:0-2773 GCA_033763635.1 Leptolyngbyaceae cyanobacterium bins.59 | reverse complement strand
AGGTTAATTGGGTTGGCTTCGCTCACCCCTCCATAGGGCTGAGGGCTGAGGGCCGAGCGAAGCCAAAGCCTATTTTCTAGGTTTACTGCTCTTCTCGTGGCCCTGCGACCATTTGAACCACCATTGAAGCACCACCAGCCTGGTGATATTTATCTGCCCAGTCTCGAATGATCTGGTCCAGTTCCTTCAGTGCTTCCTCAATGCGATCGGGGGGAATGTCCAATTCTTCCAGGACTCGCAAGACCTTAGATTGTTGGTCAGCCCAGTCTTTCATCAAGCGAAAGTACCGAGCCGTATCCTCTACCATGATATAGGTCCGTTCTTCCTCATCCGCCGGAGAATAGGAAGCCCGTGCCAGCACATAAAAGGGCATGCCCCAGGGAGAATCGACCCGAACCACAGTTCCGGAATAAATCAGACGGCGTTTAATGTGTTCTGCCAGAGCCTCGCTCAAGGGCATACGGCGATCGAGGGGTAAATCTTCCTGAGATCGAGCGTGGAGAAACTCAATCAGATCCATAAATTGGAAAGAGTTAATCAATTGAGCATCTGGAAGGTCGGGGGGAAGTTTCTGCTCAATCTGACGTTTTTCGTCCGAAGTTAGATTAGCTCCGGGAATGCGGGATCGCCCTGGCTGCCAGGGATACTGCTCTAGCCAAACGTAGGGTAACTGGATGAGGTAGCGGGGTTCCTGCGACCCCAGCATCTTGAGAAGTTTTCCTTCTGTCAGCGCATCCTTAATTTCCTCGACAATGACCTTAACCCGCTTGGGTTCAATGTGGTGCAAGTGCCCTGTCATCCGCAGATTCTGGCCTTGCTCCAAATACGTCATATAAATGGCGCATTTTGCGGCTGTTGCGGCGGCATCTAAAAAAGCCCCATGACGATGGCCGCTGGTACGCATGGCACTGAAAGCCAGATAGAGCATGATCTGATCCATCGCACTAAGGCTGAGACGTTTGATCAGATCGAGGTCATTAGTCATATCAGGAACATCCAGACAGGAATAGAAAGATCGAACCATGAGAAGCACCAGCGTTCACTCTAAAGCAGTACATTAAACCCATCAGGGTAACTCTGGCGAGTCGATTTAATCATAACCAGGGAGTTTCCTGGCTACACAGTAAAAGTGATTAAATAGGCATCTGCCAGATCCCTACATTATCGGGACATTTCACAAATAAAACAGAGTTCCTTGAACATTGCACTGCTTAAGCCACTGGCTACCTGAAATATTGCACCCTTTAGACATATTTTCAGAGAATTTTCAGAGAATTTGCCAGGATAACTACAGTCAAATTAACCAACAATCTCCTGATACATCAATTATTGTGACGGTGTAGGCGATTAAGTCAAGCGTTCGTTAAAACACGGAATTTTGGGATACCCGTAGCCACCGACCTGTTGCTTTTGAAAGTAGAACAGTTCGGGATGTAAGGTTTTTCAGGGAGAAAATCTTAGCCTTTTGACCAACTGATAGGAAAACACGATCGAAACATCTGTCACGGAACCCCAGGAGGGAAATCTGCTGTGCCCCTTTCGTCTGATGTTTAAGTGGATCATTTCATTATGAGGGGCTGATCCTATTGCAACCACTGGCCTGGTAGGGTAAAGGTTGGTATTCCAGTGGGAATGCATTAGGCGATCGAAATTTGCCCCTCAATTGCTGCGGTTCGTCGTCCACTGCCCCGGTGCGGAGTGGCAGGTCGTCTTTGCTTGGCACGGGCGATCAAGCTTTCTTGAACCTGGACTTCCCCGACAGAGGGCTGACTTTCGGAGGTCATCCGACCCAAGCTAAAGGTTGCCAGCAAAAAGAACAAGCTAATTGAGAGAACAGGGATAGGTGTACGCATAAGCAAGTCCTGTGTCAGAGTTTCTACTCACTGATACAGAATGCCAACCAATCCGTCAGGAAGAATTCGGGTAGGTGCTGGAGGAGTGAAAACTCAGAGACCCATGAAAATGAGTTGGATTGCCATCTGGACTAACGAAAAGTGCGTAAATTCTGGCATCTTAAAGACTGAGGCAACTGCTACAAAACCATGTCTGAACATCCGGACCCTGGCCCCATTTTGCAAGTGCAATCCCTGACCCGTCGGTTTGGCGGATTAATTGCAGTTAATGCTGTGTCGTTTACAGTCCAGCCCCATGAGATTTTTGGATTGATTGGCCCTAATGGAGCGGGAAAAACAACCCTTTTTAACCTGATGACGGGTTTGGTCCAACCCACAAGCGGCAGCTTAATCTACCAGGGACGTTCCTTGAACCAACTTCGTCCTCATCAGATCGCCCGTCGCGGCATTGCCCGGACCTTTCAAAATATTCGGCTGTTTGGCAAACTTTCTGCCCTGGAAAATATTATGATTGCGCGACACACCCATACCCGAAGTGGAATCTTCCGGGGGGTGTTAGGGCTACCCCCGACTTCCGCCGAAGAGGGCCGGACTCGCAAGAGAGCGATCGAACTCCTGGAGCTTGTCGGATTACAAGATCGGGCGGAGGAAGCAGCCTGTAATCTTTCCTATGGGGATCAACGCCGTTTGGAAATTGCACGGGCGATGGCGCTTGAACCCCAAATTCTGCTACTGGATGAACCTGCCGCTGGGATGAACCCCAGTGAGAAGCACACCCTGAGTCAATTTATTGAGCAAATCCGGCAACAGTTTAACCTGACTATTATTCTGATTGAACACCATGTTCCCCTGGTGATGGGATTGTGCGATCGGATTGCAGTGCTTAATTTTGGGCAGTTAATCGCTCTGGGACCGCCAGA
>JANRKG010000474.1:0-7480 GCA_033763635.1 Leptolyngbyaceae cyanobacterium bins.59 | reverse complement strand
CGCTCCATATTCATGGCCCAGCAAATTCGCTCGACCGTCCCCATCACATTGACGGCTACCGGATAGGCGGCTCCCTTCACATTTTCAAACAGCAGGGCGGGTCCCCCTCGCTGCAACATCCGATTCGCGATCTCTGCAATTTCCAGATCGGAATCGACAGGAGCCTGAATCCGTCGCAGTTGGCCCCGCTGTTCCAGTAATTTGAGAAATCCCCGTAGATCCCGCGCCATAGTGAAGAAATGTAAAGAACTATCTCTTCTATTATCAATGACGAAGGGCGAAATTAGATTTGCACCATCTCCGAATATTCCGTCAGCAATTCGTCGTAGCTGAGGCTGTCCATTTCTTCCTGGGGACTCCAGAGCAGTTCAAACACAGAGAGGTGATCCGACGGGATCGCAGCCACTTTTTCCAGCGCCCCTCGTAACTCGTCAGTGGAGCGAATGGGACCAAACAGGGGCCGATCGTCCTCTGTGCCAACGAGCAGGGTAACGACAATATAAGCGGCGGTTTCATCGTCATCCGGTTTGATGCCCTGCGATCGTCGCACTCTGCCTCCGCCTGTATTCACCAGAGTTTCGGCACTGAACTTACTCCGCTCGGTCACAGACATCTCATTAAAAAGCGCTTCCGCCTGTTCACGGTTGGAAACAGTTTTGGAGGTCGAGAGGACATGGCTCCAGTTTTCCGGGGTGCGTAGGATCGCTAAAACCGACTCCTGCAACAGTTCGGATAACCCCTCTGGAGTGCTGGCATCAATCGATTCACCGATTTCGTTTAACCGAGTCTGGACATCGCGTGCTTGAGCTAGAAGGGCAATCTGGAGTTTGCTGATCGTGACAACATCGTTATCCAGAGCGGTTTTGCCCTGTCCCCCTGTCCCCGTGCCTCCTAGCGTGCGTAGCAGTGTCCGAACAATCCACCAGAGAACGAATAGGGATACGCCACCAAACAACAACAGGATAATCAACCCCAGAATGACATCCCCTGTGTCCGACTCACGGTTGCCTGAAGGAGAACCGTTTTGGTTGTAATTGTTGTTCGGGGAATTGGAATAGTTATAACTGGGTCCGGGCACTGGGACGATAACAGGTCCCCGATCCTGGTAGGAAGGACGGGACTCGCGACGGTAGGAAGGGGAGGAATTAGTGGAACGGGAGGGGGAGGAAGTGGTCGAGCGGGAGGGAGACGATCGCCGGAAAGACCCCCCTCGGCTGCGCCCCCCACTACTTCGGGCCTCCGCTTCCTGCCCAATCTCGATAGACTGCCCCAGGAATGAGACCGATAGGGGAACTTCAATTGCTTGAACTGCGATCAGGGCTGCCAGAGCAGTACCGAGAAATTTTAAGGGGGACTTTCGCATGGCTAACGCTACCTCACCGTTTAACAAAAATATCTTCAGTCCAGATCAAATGGCCTTCGAATTATTGAACCCAGTTCACCCGTTTGGATTCGTGTCTGCACCCGATTCGTTTTTCCCATCCAACGCTTTAGATTCAACCCATTGGGCATAGAGATCCGGTCGTCGAAGCCGAGTTCGCTCAATTTGTTGCTCTCGTCGCCATTGCTCGATCGCCTGGTGGTTGCCGGAAAGCAGCACTTCGGGCACAGCCCAACCCCGAAAAACTGCCGGACGGGTGTACTGGGGATAATCCAGTAAGCCTGCTTCAAAACTCTCGGCTTTGAGAGATTCAACTTTGCCAACGGTGCCAGGAAGGAGGCGGATCGTACCATTCAGGAGCGTAAGGGCCGGAATTTCTCCACAAGTTAGGACAAAATCTCCCAAAGAAACTTCCCGATCGACCAGGTGTAACACCCGCTCATCAACTCCCTCATAGTGCCCACAAATCATCACAAGCTGATCATAACGAATCAGATCTTGAAACATTCGCTGGTTCATGGTTTCTCCCTGAGGAGTCATCAGCAAGACCTGGCGGTTCGTTAAAACTGGCAGGGATTCCACAGCGGCAAAGATGGGATCGGGCTTCATGAGCATGCCAACTCCGCCGCCATAGGGTTCATCATCGACTTTGTGATGGCGATCGGTCGTAAAATCCCGTGGGTTTGTCAGGTATACCTCTGCAATCTGACGGGCCAAAGCTTTGCCTAACAGCCCCGACTGAAGTGGCGAGGTAAAAAAATCGGGGAATAGGGAAATAATGTCAAACCGCACAAGCCCGCCAACCGGAAATCAATCCACTCATCATATTCTCTTGCTCTTGCATCCTGCCAAATTCCCAGAAAATTGTGTGAAAGGAACCCAAATTATGTATAAATAATTAACGACATGCCATTATCGTCGCGCTCCAGAGTTCACCTCTTGAGGCTAACTGTTCTCCAATCTATTCTCCAGAATAAGGCGGAGGCTGTTTGCAGTTTGCTTTCATTGCTCACTTCCAGGTGTCAAGTTGCTAGTTCAGAGAACCCTCTTTTTATGAAACTCTTCTCATAAAACTCTTCGTGAAAGTTTCTCAGAGTGAGTTTTGCTGACAGTTTCATGGCTTCGGTGGTTGATAGATTTCTGTTGCAGATTCTTGTACCGTATCAACTCGGCAACAAAACCAGCAACAAATCCAGTAATGGTCCGACTTCAGTAGTCTGACCTACAGACGAGCCAGGTAGCGGGATGAAGAAGCGCAGCGTTTTAATCTGGGTCGATCGGGTTCTCGGTCAGTTTATTGATGAAAAGTCTATTTAATCGAGGTTGGAGCGGTTAAGCAAATTGGTCACTGGAAGCGCTAGCATGCCGCAATTAAAATGTCAGTCTCTTGCACAAACTTTTGCAGAAAGGATGCCTCAATCCACTAAAACCGCCGTCATGATCATTGGAGGGGCAGAGGATAAGGTGCATGGTAAAGAAATCTTGCACACTTTCTTCCATCGCTCTGGAGGAGCAGATGCTCAAATTGCGATCCTGCCCTGTGCTTCCAGGGAACCCGCTATCTTGGGAGGTCGTTATCAAACGATCTTTGAAGAGATGGGGGCGAAATCCGTTGCAGTTCTTGATATCCGGGAACGGGATCAATGCGATGATCAGAACTGGCAGGTTTACCTGGAAAGCTGTACCGGGGTATTTTTGACGGGTGGGGATCAGTTAAGATTATGTGCCCTGGTCTCGGACACTCCACTCATGCAGAAGGTCCGCCAGCGGGCGCAATCAGGGCAGATTACGCTAGCAGGAACCAGTGCTGGGGCTGCGGTGATGGGTTATCACATGATTGCAGGAGGCGGAAGTGGAGAATCTCCGAATCGTTCTCTGTCTGACCTGTCGATTGGATTAGGGATTATTCCTGAACTAATTGTGGACCAGCATTTTCATAACCGCAATCGGATGGCTCGGCTGATGAGTACGATCGCTGCCCATCCCGATCGCATTGGCATTGGCATTGATGAAGATACCTGTGCGCTTTTTGAGGGGGATGGGTTACTTCAGGTTCTTGGCAAAGGCGCGGTGACCGTCATTGATCCTCAACGAATGTCTTATACGAACTATCACTACATTGATGCGACGGCTCCTATCAGTCTGCACGATTTGCGGGTTCATATTCTGACTCATGGCGATCGGTATGACTTGAATCGGCGAGAATCCATCCCGCCCGATGAGCTTCCTTCCCATGACTCTTCGGATGAGTAAGTTCTTACCCACTTCTCCCGTTTTTCTGCAAGACTAGGAAGATATTCGTGCATTTAGCAATCTAAGGCATTTCAAAAAAACATGACATGCCTTTTTATGCCATGTCTCATCATCCAACCCCGACATTCCCTTTTCCAAACTTTTTTCAAACCTTTGCCAATATTCGGGAGATAAAGGTTGGAGGTTTAAAGGTTAGAGAATTGAGATTCAAAGATTCCAAAAAAGATTTTAAAAACTGTTCATAGTGAACAATATCAGATTATTTAAGGGTTGACACTAATGGATTGCTGAAACTTAGATTTTCAAAGCTTTTAGGATTGAGTTCCTTGCCTTCGCCATCACCCTTGCCGCTGCATCCTGCCAACTGACTGCCACCACACTGCTATGAAGATACTGAAAATTCAGACACTTAGAGGCCCGAACTACTGGAGTATTCGTCGTCAGAAACTCATCGTCATGCGCCTTGACCTTGAGGATCTCGCAGACAAGCCATCAAATGAAATTCCCAGATTCTATGAAGGATTGGTTGCAGTCCTTCCTTCCCTGGTCGAACACTTTTGTTCCCCCGGTTGTCGGGGTGGGTTTTTGAGTCGAGTGACGGAAGGAACCATGATGGGCCACATCATTGAGCATGTGGCGTTAGAGTTACAGTCCCTAGCAGGGATGGATGTAGGGTTTGGGCGGACTCGTGAAACCTCTACTCCTGGGATCTATCAAGTTGTTTTTGAATATGGAGAGGAACAGGCTGGACGGTATGCGGCGCGTGCAGCGGTTCGCCTCTGTCAATCGATCGTTGAGACAGGCAGCTACCCTCGTACAGAACTGGAACAAGATCTGCAAGACCTGCGTGAGTTTGGCAGTGAAGCTGCTTTAGGTCCCAGTACAGAGGCGATCGTCAAGGAAGCGGAGGCACGGGGAATTCCCTGGTTGCCGATTCCTGCGCGATCGATGATTCAGCTAGGCTATGGGGTCCACCAGAAGCGGATTCAGGCAACCCTAACCGGGAACACGGGAATCTTGGGGGTAGAACTCGCTAGCGATAAAGAAGGAACGAAGCAAATTCTGAGGGAAGCGGGTGTGCCAGTTCCTCGTGGAACCGTCGTTTACTACCTGGAGGATTTGGAAGCAGCCATTCAGGAAGTGGGAGGATATCCGATTGTCATCAAGCCGCTCAATGGCAATCATGGGCGGGGGATCACGATTAATATCGACTCCTGGGAAATGGCAGAAGCCGCTTACGACATGGCGAAGGAAGTTTCCCGTGCGGTGATTGTGGAACGCTATTACACGGGGGCTGACCATCGCGTGCTCGTCGTGAATGGCAAGGTGGTTGCGGTTGCAGAACGAGTTCCTGCCCATGTGGTCGGAGATGGCAAGTTAACCATCGAAGAACTGATTGAAGAAACGAATGAAGACCCGAACCGGGGGGATGGGCATGATAACGTCCTGACAAAAATCACCCTGGATCAAACCAGTTTTCAGTTACTAGAACGCCAGGGGTATTCGCTGCAAACGGTTCTTTCGGCGGGTGAAATTTGTTATCTCCGGGCCACCGCAAACCTGAGTACAGGTGGGATTGCGGTCGATCGCACCGATGATATCCATCCCGAAAATATCTGGATCGCCCAACGGGTGGTGAAGATCATGGGGCTGGATATTGCCGGATTGGACGTAGTGACTTCTGATATCTCCAAACCCTTGCGAGAGACAGGCGGGGTGATTGTGGAAGTGAACGCAGCTCCCGGATTCCGGATGCACGTTTGCCCCAGCCAGGGGATTCCCCGGAATGTGGCGGAACCTGTGATGAACATGCTCTTTCCGCCAGGAAGCCCCAATCGGGTGCCCATCATTGCGATTACTGGAACCAATGGGAAAACAACAACCACCCGTCTGATTGCCCATATCTTCAAGCAGACACAGCGCATTGTTGGATATACAACAACTGACGGGATTTACATCAATGATTACCTGGTGGAAAAGGGCGATACAACGGGTCCCCAGAGTGCCCAGGTCATCCTGCGCGATCCCACTGTAGAAGTGGCGATATTGGAGTCGGCTCGGGGCGGGATTCTGCGATCGGGCTTAGGCTTTGACCAGTGCGATATTGGGGTTGTCCTGAACGTGACCGCCGATCACTTGGGCATTGGGGATATCGATACGGTTGAGCAACTGGCGAACTTAAAGAGCGTGGTTGCAGAGTCCGCGATGCCCAATGGCTATGCAGTATTGAATGCGGATGATCCCCGTGTGGTGGGGATGGCAACGCGGGTGAATGCTCAGGTTGCTTACTTCACGATGGATGCTGAGAATCCAACGGTGCGGGAGCATACCCGTCGAGGGGGGTTGGCAGCGATCTATGAAAATGGCTACCTCTCGATTTTGAAGGGAGATTGGACCCTGCGAATTGAGCAAGCAATTAATGTGCCTCTGACGATGGGAGGCAAAGCACCCTTTATGATTGCCAATGCCCTGGCTGCCAGTCTAGCCGCTTTTGCCCACGGAGTTCGCATTGAAGACATTCGGGCTGCCCTCATTACCTTCCAGGCATCTGTGAATCAGACTCCCGGACGGATGAACCTGTTTGACCTGGGCCGTTTCCATGCCCTGATTGACTATGCCCACAACCCAGCCAGTTATGCCGCCCTGGGAACCTTCATTCGTAACTGGCCTGGGGAGCGGATCGGGGTCGTTGGAGGTCCGGGCGATCGACGCGATGAAGACTTTGTGACCCTCGGTAAACTCTCGGCTGAAATTTTCGATCGCTTGATCGTCAAGGAAGACGACGATACGCGCGGTCGTCCACGGGGGGATGCGGCCCGGTTAATCAGTGAGGGGATTGACTCGGTTCGTCAGGGATTTGACTACCAGGTCATTCTGGATGAAACCACTGCGGTTAATACAGGTCTTGATCAGGCGAAGTCGGGTGGCTTGGTCGTCATTCTTCCCGAAAGTGTCAGTCGAGCCATTAGCCTCATTGAAGCCCGTCGGCCAGCGGGGATGGAACCTGATGCGAACGCCATCTCCACTGGGAATGGAACGGTCTCTGGCAAGACTGTTTCTGCCTCAAGCTCGGATGTGAAAGCAGAAGCTTCTCCCTCGGAGTCTGTCACTGCTTAAGGCGATTTCCTGAAAAGAATTTACCGATGGGTTGCCCTTCGACTCCGCTCAGGGGACGAACGCTGGTTGAGCGAAGCCGAAACCAGAGGGGAAACTGTTTTCTGGAAATCTCCTAAGGAGTTATGTTCCAAACTCTCTTTTTTTGACGCAATTGGAAGATAGTTCCAATTGCGTTTTTTTACGAGCAGGAAATTAATTTTGATATATCTTTCGGTAGATCTTGTAAGGAAGTTTGCCCCTTTGTCGTCTTCATGATTCCGGGCGAGTGAGGGAAATCAATTGCAGGGTTATTATGTTTTAAGTGTTATCGCGTTTGACTGGGCTTAAACCATGACCATGAATTCTCTGCCAGAACTTTCCACCCCCTGGCATACTTTGAATGCCAATGAGGCACTGGAAGTTTTACGAAGTAATCATCAGCAGGGATTAACCTCCCAAGGAGTGGCAGAGAGATTAGAGCGGTATGGTCCGAATGAGCTACAGGAAGCGGCAGGACGCAGTAACCTGACTATTCTGATTGACCAATTTAAGAACATTATGTTGCTGATGCTGATTGCGGTTGCAGTCGTATCAGCGACTTTGGATATCCGGAGCGCTCTCGCAACAGGGGCGTTTCCCTTTCCGAAAGATGCGATCGCGATTATGACGATCGTAATCCTGAACGGGATTTTAGGATTTGTGCAGGAGAGTGGCGCTGAAAAGGCACTTGCTTCCTTGAAAAAGTTGTCT
>JANRKG010000473.1:0-10398 GCA_033763635.1 Leptolyngbyaceae cyanobacterium bins.59 | reverse complement strand
TGGAGTCCATAGGGGTTGCAGAGGGGTGAAGTGGAAGGATGAAATCACGGTCCCGTCTAAAGCAATCATGATCCGAGTTCTACTGCTGATTATGAATCGCTGCCATAAGTCTTGAGGAATCTGTCACAAATCCAAAACATTGCTTGACGTTATAAAGTGTTGCTTGCCAGCAATAGTCTGGAGACGTTGTAGCGGTGCAATCTTGGAGCAGCAGACAATCATACCCCAAGAAATTAGCATCCTGGAGGGTTGCCATCACACACTGATCTGCATTCACGCCACCAAATAGGAGCGTTGTTCGTCCCAGGTTACGCAGAATGCTATCTAAAGGCGTGTCCCAAAATCCGCTCATCCGGTACTTATCGAGCCAAATATCTCCAGGTTCAGAAACTAACTCGTCCACAACCGCAGCGGCCCAACTTCCTTTTGTTAGGACTGGTGCCCCGTTGCTGGGTAAGGGATCGCCCAAGCCCACCCCTGTTCCGGTGGGGTTATAGACATGGCGTAACCCTGCACTGATATTCAAGAGATCGGGCCGATTTCCCCAGTTGACCCAAATAATCGGAATCCCAGTCGATCGCAATACAGGCAACAAAGTTTTCAGCGGATCAATCGGTTTTCGTGCTGGCGTGACATCTACCCCAATACTGGCAAGCCACCCCTTAGGATGACAAAAATCATTTTGCATATCAATGACCAGAAAAGCCGTTTTAGCCAGATCCAGTCGTAGCGTTTTTGTATCAGTCGCGATCGTGGCGTATTTCGGTTCCAGGGCAGGACGGGTAATATCGGCAAACACTTCATTGACAGACCAGGCATTGGGTGCAACGCCCAGTCGATGTAGGGATTGATATGCTTCCATAGTAGACTTCAGACCTGAAATGAAAGATGCTTATGTGAGGAAGTACAGGAAGCTGAGAAAGCCCCATTTTGAATCGTAGTTTACGAATTTTTTTAGAAAAATCCGCCTAAATCACTACAAATTTCAACTTCTGAAGCCGTTACTCTGATGAATTATTTGTTACGTTCTTTAAAGAACCTTTCCGAACAAGGGGACACGGCACCCGCTTCTATCTATTGCAGGGGAAATTTGTGAGTTTTACCATTCAAAACGTTCTCATTCCCACGGAACATGACTATGCAGTGGTGGATGTGCAGATCGGGGAAGGACGCATCGTTGCGATCGGTCCTAATTTAGAAGGGACGGGAACGATCGTCAATGGTGAAAATAAACTACTCCTGCCGGGGTTTGTGAATGCCCATACCCATTCTTCGGAAATGTGGCAGCGGGGAGTGGTGCCACCCACGCCTCTAGAACTCTGGATTGCTGAACTCTATGACTTTACACCGCTAGATCCTGAGCAAATTTATTTGAGTGCGCTGGGGACGGCCCTGGAAACTTTGCTATCCGGTGGGACCAGTGTAGTCGATCACATTGTACTGATCCCAGGGAAAGAAGTGGAAACCGTGGCAGCGGCAGCACGGGCTTATCAAGAAATTGGGATTCGTGCTTTCATTGGTCCTCTCATTCAAGATGAAGCACTGACATCAGGAATTCCGACGGGAGACCAGGCATCTCAGGCTCTTCCCTATCAATGGTCCACTGCTGAAGTCCTTGCTTTCATGGAAGAAATCATTCAGACCTTCCATCGCCCTGATGACGGGATCAGTATCATGGTTGCTCCGACAGGATTACAACTTTGTTCAGATGCCTTATTTGAAGGTTGTATTGGTTTGAGCGATCGTTATCATCTCTGTCGTCACGCCCATTTGTTAGAGACGAAAGCCCAGGTGAAACTCGCAGAGGAGAAATTTGGGTACAGTGCAGTCGAGCATCTCAAGCATTTGTCTTATCTAGGACCGCAAACTTCTCTGGCGCATTGTGTTTGGTTGCACGATCGCGACATTGAGATATTGGCAGAAACGCGATCGACTGTCGTTCACAATCCGCTGAGTAACTTGCGGTTAGGCAGTGGGATTGCCCCTCTTCTCAAGTATCAGCAAGCAGGGGTCAACGTGACCTTTGGCTGTGATGGGTCTGCCAGTAATGACTCTCAGGATTTACTGGAAGCCATTAAAATCGGTTCGCTCCTGCATAACATCACGGACCCAGAGTATCGTCACTGGATCACCCCAAGACAGTCTATTGAGATGGCTTCCCTGGGAGGAGCCAGGGGGCTGGGGATGGACCACGAAATGGGTTCCCTGAAAGTTGGGAAGCAAGCGGATCTTGTTCTGTATGATCTGACTCAACTTTCGTTATTGCCCCGTACCGATCCCATTGGATTGTTGGTGTTGGGCCGTCCGACTCAGGCTGTCGAAAGTGCCTGGGTTCGAGGGGAGCGGGTGATTGCAGAAGGACAACCAACTCGAATTGATCTAGCGCACTTGAAGCGAGAATTATTCGATCGCAGTCAATGGGTTGCTAAACGCCAATCTGCAATGAGAACCCAGTTTGAAGCACATTATCGAGCCGTGATGGGTCTGCCAGAGTAGTACATGCAAAAAGAGGCAAGCTTTTCAGCTTACCTCTTTTTCCTGGAAAGATAAGGGTTATTGTTTACTTCCCATCCCGGTCTGCATCACCAGGAATCGCTTTCTCTACCCGATCCCAGGCATCACGGGTTGCGTGCTTGGCTCGCTCCCAGGTGACATTGGAAGACTTGCCATAATTGGTTTCGTAATCCCGGCGTAAGTCAGGTTCCACTTCGCTATAGGTCCGACCAGAGTAAGCGCCATATCCCATGTACCCCGTCCGATAGGCGGGAGCATAATCATCATAGGATTCACCCGATTGGATATAGGGACGGGAAGAATAGTTCGTGCGCCAGTAATCTTCTTCCATTGTGGGATCAATCATTTCACCCACCCCTTTACCTGCCAGTCCTCCAGCAACGGACCCGACGACTGCACCGACGACTGCACCGACTGGACCGCCGATCGCACCTCCAATCGCAGTTGAAACGGCCCCAATACCCGCAGCGCCAATGCCCGTTTCAACTGGGTGGGCACCCGGTTGTCCAGAAATGGGATCACGATTTTCATCCGCTTCTAAACTACGCTCTTCATATTTATCGGGACTCATAATTTTGCTCCTAACTATAAAATTTCTAACGCCTTTACTCTAGAAAGAAAGCAGAAGAATTCCGTCGTCCGGTGGGCTGAGGGAAGGGTATGTCAAGAGACAGGTTATTTACACGATTCTTAAAAATACAGAAAAACTGCGCCCTCGACAGTACCTTAGTTGAAGCATGATATTGAGCCTATCCTGATGAATCCTGTTGATCTGGCTTTCAGCCCTGCCCTAGAGCAGGCCCGACTGATTCGTGATCGGATTGTTTCCCCCTTAGAACTGGTCGAACTGTACCTCGCCCGCATTGAGCGACTCAACCCAATTTTGGGGAGCTACTTTACGGTGTTGACCGATCGGGCACTCACTGAAGCGAGGGCCAAAACGGATACCCTAACCCGCCAGGATCAGGCTGAACTACCCCCCTTTTTTGGCGTTCCGATCGCTGTCAAAGACCTCAATCCAATGGCTGATGTCCGTTGCACCTATGGAAGTCGAACTCTGCTAGACAATACAGCCACCTTCGATGATGGTGTCATCACCCGCATTAAACAGGCCGGATTCATTATTTTGGGTAAAACAGCCACCTCGGAATTGGGTTCCTTGCCCTATACAGAACCTGATGGGTTTCCTCCGGCTCGAAATCCCTGGAATCCAGACTATACTCCCGGTGGTTCCAGCGGCGGCTCGGCGGCGGCAGTGGCAGCGGGGCTGGCGGCGATCGCCCAAGGTTCAGATGGCGGTGGCTCGATTCGCACTCCCTCTTTTTGCTGTGGTCTGGTCGGCATTAAACCCAGTCGGGGCCGAATTACCCATGCGCCCAGAGGAGACGCGCTAAGTGGTTTGGGAATTAATGGGCCGATCGCCCGTACTGTTGCCGATGCTGCTGCATTATTAGATGTGCTATCGGGCTATGTTGTCGGCGATCCCTACTGGCTCCCTGACCCCAATCCTTCTTTTTTAGAGGTGGCCCGTCACACGATCACAAAGCCTTTGCGGATCGCCTATGCAACCACCCTGCCGCTGGTTGGGGATATCTCCCCCGACTGTCATCAGGCCGTTATGACAACGGTTCAAAGGTTAGAAGCAATGGGGCATTCAATTGAAGTGGGCTGTCCTGACTTTACGGGTCTGGTAGAACCTTTTGTCGGAGTATGGCAGAGTGCGGTGGCGGCAGCGGGCATTCCAGGGGAATATTTGGGACCAGTCAACCGTTTTCTGCTGAGTCGCTGTGGAACCGCAGGAGATTATTTGCGATCGGTGACCGCTATGCAGGTCGTTGCCCGCCGCATTGTCGGGTTCTTTGAGGCGATCGATGTCCTGGTCTTGCCAACCTGTATGCACACCCCGATTCGGGTTGGAGAATGGGCCGACTTGCCCGCTGAAGAAGTCTTTCAACGGGTAATTAATTGGGTAGCTCCCTGTCCTCCGTTTAATGCCAGTGGTCAACCTGCCATTACGCTACCGACGGGCTTTACAAGCGAAGGGGTGCCTGTCGGAGTTCAACTCGTGGGTCGTCCGGCGGATGAATCCACGCTGATCGCCCTGGCAGCCCAGTTAGAGCAGGAAAACCCCTGGCCCCATCGCCCCACGTTAGCCCTTTAGGTTGCAGGTGTGCCGTAAGGAATTGCATCCGGGTGAGAGAAGATTCTGCTTCCCTCCAGGGATTCCTCCAGTTGGGTCCATCTTTGGAGCGAAGTTCTGCTCTATTGTTCCGTTTAGATTGATAGAAGAGACGTGATAGATAGCACATTCTATTCTGTCGATTGGTTTGTTCAATCATTACTGAACATTCTGAATGTGTTAACCTGAGAAAAGATGCAACAAAACTTAACTTATTTAGTGAAGTACCCATCCCGCCAGACAGAGACAGGCAAAACAGAAACCGCTCAAGATACAAAACATTTTATTGAAGAGTCGGGTCTGCTGTTTGAAATGGTGGCCTTGCCCCGGATGGCAGGTCGCATTTTTGGCTGGCTCTTGATCTCGAATCCTCCCTATCAATCCTTGGGGGAACTGGCGGAGGTGTTGCAAGCGAGCAAAGGGTCCATCAGCACCATGACTCGTCTGCTCCTTCAGGTGGGGGTGATTGAACGAATGAGTCTACCAAGTCAGCGGCGGGATTATTTTCGGATCAAACCGAATGCCTGGTCCCATCTGACAAGGCAACGCATGGTTCAGATCACAGCTTTTCGGAAGCTGGCAGAACAGGGATTGGCATTGATGGCAACGGAGACTCCCTCCCTTCGAGACCGTCTGGAAGAGATGCGGGATATCCACGCCTTTTGTGAACGAGAATTGCCAGCCATGCTAGAGCGCTGGGAACAACAACGAACGAAGGAGGGGCCATCGATCGCCCCGGAGAGAAACCATGCAAATTCCCATGATTGGTAACGTCAAACAACCTGTTCCCTGGCTTTTAGGATTGCTGACCGTTGGCGTGGTTGGGGCTTCGGCAACCACCTTTGCTTTGTCACGACGACCTCCCAAGCAGGACGTTACCAGCCTGATGGTGCCCGCTCAGGTAAAAGATTTGACAGTTCGTATTGAAACCAGTGGCACGGTGACTCCGTTCCAAACTGTGAACGTCAGCCCTAAGATTGCAGGACGGATTGCTTCTCTCTATGTAGAACAGGGCGATCGGGTCCAGAGGGGTCAGGTCTTGGCTCGGATGGAGAGTGAAGAACTGGATGCCCAGAAAGCCCAGGTGGAGGCTTCGATCGCCCAGGCTCAAGCTCGGTTAGCTCGGTTGCAAAATGGCACCCGTTCTGAAGAAATTGCCCAGGCTGGATCGACGGTGGCTCAAGCAGAATCTCAGGTACAACAGGCCCAGTCTCGACTGCTCTTAGCAAGTCAGCGAGTGCAACGAAATCAGTCCCTTTATACCGAGGGGGCGATTTCTCGCGATCGTCTGGATGAGGTGATTAACGAAGAACGGAATGCGCGGGCGAATCTGGAACAGGCTCAGGCACGGGTGCAGGAACTCCGGCAACGACAGACTCAGCTAGTGAATGGTGCCCGTCCAGAGGAGATTTTGGAAGCCCAGGCCCAGATCGCGGAAGCCCGCGGACGATTACAGCAGATTGTAGCCCAATTGGAGAATGCCATCATTCGCGCTCCTTTTGCAGGGATTATTGCCCAGAAGTATGCAACAGAAGGGGCATTTGTTTCGCCTGCAGTGTCGGCTTCCAGTGTTTCTTCTGCAACTTCAACGTCGATCGTTGCTCTGGCAAATGGATTAGAGGTGCTGGCGGAAGTGCCTGAGGTGAATATCGGGCAAATTAAACCGGGACAACTGGTTGAGATTCGGGCGGATGCTTATCCTGACAAAACATTTAAGGGCAAAGTGCGGCTGATCGCTCCGGCAGCAGTCAAGGAACAAAACGTCACCTCCTTTCAGATTCGGGTTGCCCTGACGACGGGAAAGAACGAGTTGCGATCGGGCATGAATGTGGATGCAACCTTTCTGGGGCAGCAGATCCCCGATACAGTAGTGGTGCCGATTACAGCAATTGTGACCCAAGACGGGGAAACGGGAGTCTTAATTCCAGGCGAAAAGAACGAACCTCTCTTTAAGCCTGTTCTCATTGGGACGACGACAGGGAGGGAAACTCAAGTGCTGGAGGGGTTAGAGCCAGGGCAGCGAGTCTTTACAGAACTGCCGGAAGGCCAAAGGCTCGACAAAATTCGACGGGTGAAATGAGGAAATTATGGATCTGCTAGAAAGCGTCAAAATGGCCGTCACAACACTGGCGGCAAATAAACTGCGAAGCACTCTGACCATGCTAGGGATTATCATCGGCAACAGTTCGGTGATTGCCATGATTGGGGTTGGTCAAGGGGCGCAGCGCTATGCGGAAGGGCAGTTTGAATCTCTGGGACCGAATGTATTGTTCATTGTTCCGGGAAGCGATCGATCTCGAAATCGAACCTTACAAGTGCCCCGGACCTTAGTTTTGGAGGATGCTGAGGCGATCACGGCTCAGGTGCCTACTGTGAAGGACGTGGCTCCAGAATTACGGAGTCAACTGAACGTAACGTACCAGTTAGGGCAGGGCGAAGCCCGGAAAGAGCAGAAACAAAACAGCCTGATTGTAGGAACTACGCCAGCCTATCTCTCGGTTCGGGATTTTGAGGTTGCCAGTGGTCGCTTCCTGTCAGAAGAAGACTTGAAACAACGGAATCAAGTCGTGGTCCTCGGTTCTGAATTAGCCTCGAACCTTTTTGCAATCGATGCGACCAAAAACCCCCAACGAGCGATCGGGGAACAAATTCGAATTCGTAACCTATCTTTCCGGGTGGTGGGAGTGTTGGCGGAAAAGGGAGATTTCCTGGGTAGTAGCCAGGATGATCAGGCCATTGTTCCGGTAACAACGATGGCAAGCCGGATCGTGGGTCGCACCTCTCCCTATGGGACAGAGGTAACGGTGATTGCTTTGTCAGCGAAGAATGCAGAGAGTATCAAAGCTGCTGAATTCCAGATTGCGAATCTGCTGCGTCTCCGTCACAAGATTGTGGATGAAGATGATTTCACGATTCGCAGTTCAGGAACGGCTCTGCGGATTATTGGCAATATTTCGGGTGCGCTCACGCTGATGCTGGCGGCGATCGCCGGAATTTCCCTATTTGTGGGAGGGATTGGCATCATGAACATTATGCTGGTGTCAGTGACAGAACGCACCCAGGAAATTGGTTTGCGGAAGGCGATCGGGGCTTCCCAGCAGGACATTCTCATTCAGTTCATCATCGAAGCCCTGATTCTTTCCGCCGTAGGAGGAATGGTGGGGACGGCTGTTGGGGCGGGCGGGGTAATGCTGATTGCGGCTCTGACTCCCTTACAAGCCAGTGTTTCCCCGACGGCAATTCTACTGGCAGTGGGAGTATCGGGTGGGATTGGTCTGTTTTTTGGGGTTGTCCCTGCGAAACGGGCCGCCGAACTGGACCCGATCGTGGCTTTGCGAACCGCATAGGGACGCAAAGTTTCCCGTCTCAAGGGGATGGGTTGTTTTTTAATCTCGATGAGTCTTATGGGTAACGTCATTATTCGGCTAGAAAACATTGCCAAAATCTACGGATCTGGCGAAACCGAGGTTCGGGCACTCTCAGAAGTCAACCTGGTTGTGGAACGGGGGGAATATTGCTCCATCATGGGCGCTTCCGGATCTGGAAAATCGACCATGATGAATATGATCGGCTGTTTGGACCGTCCCACCAGTGGTCGCTATTATCTGGATGGGGTGGATGTGGCAGGGTTAGCCGATCGAGAACTGGCCCATGTCCGCAATCTGAAGCTAGGGTTTGTCTTTCAGCAATTTCACCTGTTACCTCAGTTGAGTGCCCTGGAAAATGTGATGCTCCCAATGGTTTACGCCAACATTCCTGTGGGAGAACGGCGGCAGCGAGCGACAGAAGCCCTGATTCAGGTGGGGTTGGAGAAACGACTGAATAACAAGCCCAGTCAATTATCCGGAGGGCAGCAGCAGCGGGTTGCCATCGCCAGGGCGATCGTCAATCGGCCTGTGTTGCTGCTGGCAGATGAACCAACGGGTGCCCTGGATACGAAGACGACCCGTGAAGTTATGGATATTTTCACGGAACTGAATGCGAAGGGAATGACGATTGTTATTGTCACCCATGAACCCGATGTAGCCCGCTCGACAAACCGTGTGATCTGGTTCCGGGATGGGCAAATTGTCCATTCCCATCTGGCACCCCAGGAACTGAATCAACTGGCTGCAAATTGAAAAGTGATTGCTTTTTTCATCAATGTGGGCAAGATAGAATTACATTTTTCAGTAGCTTTCCTGATTTCTGCTTGACAATTCAGGATACCGTTACGTTCCATCAATACCCTGCATGAAAGAATTGTTCGTTAGCAGAATTGGAATGTTCTATCCTGTCTCAACCCTAATTCTGATAGAGCTATGCCTACTAAAACGATTACGCTTGTTGCCACTCTATCAATATCCGTTTTCTTATTATTGGGTGACTTTTTGCCCCAGCCACTAAAGGGAGCCAGTCAACAAACCCGAAACGGAATGAACCAGGCTCTATACAGTGTCTTCCCTTCCTGGCGGCCCAAAACGAGACCCTACGAGCGTACTGAACGGGCGATCGAGCAGGAAGGAAAGCAAGAGCAACGGAAATAGAGTATTAGCACTTTGAATCATTTGCTAAGTTCTGGAAGAACAGTCAGGCGTTTGTAAACAGATTTCTCCTGACAATTTCCTTGAGTCCTATTTTGGTTCGGATGCTGAATCTTTTGATGGGTAAGTAGCCCTGACAATAAAACCAATGGTTAAAGAATTGAAAGGTTTCAAGCTTAACCTTGGATAAAACTTCTTCCTCCTCAAGAATTTCTTGAAAACGCTTCTGAGCATGGGTATATAGTTCCATGTCCAATTCATTATGCTTTTGAAGTGCTTTGAGAACAGTGGAGGGAATGTCTTGTTGGGAAGGTCTTAATTGGGTGACGTTTTGCTTGGCGTAAAAAATTTGGCTCCATTTAAATTTCTTTTGAAATAAAAGGAGGCTTTGATCAAATTCTTCTGTTAAACCAAAAACGAAACTTTTTGAATTTAAATTCTGTTTTGCCTGTTCCCACATCTTTTCATTACAGGAGCCAAAGGGAATGCTGCTGGGTGTATTATCTGCGCCAGATAACATTCGGGTTTGCCCATTATCTAACTCCAAGGCAAGAGTGTTGAAAGCATAGTCTTCTAAGGGGATGCGCTTTTCTAAAATAACAGAGTAGAGATGATGATTTGGCTTATTCAGAACATAATAGTAGTGGGAAATTAAGCGATCGATCGGGTGACGCAAGAGGGTAAGATAGGTTGCTGATCGGGCTATTTTTGGATGTAAACCAAAATTAATATGGCCTTGGATTAATTTGATTTTGGCTCGTTCTTGATCTGGAAGTTGACAAATGTTTTCCCAATCTTTTTCTTGATAAATCTGAAACCTTGTTTCTGGTCTATAGCAACGATTCAAAATATTGTTGAGCGTTGTGCCTCCGGTTTTGGGAATATGCAAGAAAATAAGGGGGGAACTGGGCGAACGACGACCTACCATAGGATTTGTTTTTACCGAATCCAAATTATCAAAGTTCATGGGATGGCACGATAGCATCTATCTGAGGGCTGGAGTTGGCATCGAAACAAGCTTGCTCTAATACCTCTACAGATAGAAATGGATGGTTTTTAACGAAACAATTGAGGATGGGTGAGCGAATAGAATTGACAGGCTGTCCAGGAACTCGTCAAAGCTTTCCGATCGAACAACGTAGAATTTCAGCAACAGACCATCCCTGAGCAACTGCCCCCTGG
>JANRKG010000472.1:0-6495 GCA_033763635.1 Leptolyngbyaceae cyanobacterium bins.59 | reverse complement strand
ATCGACTCGCGGAGGCATGTCCCGAAGTTGCTGTACGCTGTCTCGCCCCGATCCCACCTCCGGGATGTCCACCTGAGTTGTTCCGATTCCACTGGCCCGCAATCGAATGCCTTCCATCCGCCAATGTAGTTGTGGGAGGGGCAGGCTATGGCACTTTTTTTGAATGTCAGGCACTCAATATTCCGTTTGTAGTCAATCCTGCGACCCGTCTATACGATCGCCAACATACCCGGGTCTATCGCTGGCTGGGCATTTCGCCTACCTGGCCTCTGGTTCCTGCGACCGCACCCGAAAAAGTTGTAGAAGCAGTTCAGAGTTTATTGATGGGGCATCATCCCAAACCTGGCCCCTATGAGAATGGAACAATCCAGGCAGCCCGCTTGATTCAGGAGTTAATTTTCTAAAGAGATACCGTTGCAATTAACACTCTGGTTCCCAGGCGGGTGGTCCATATTCAGGAGGCAATACAAAGTTTCCAGATCGGTCAAGGTATCCCCATTTATCCTTCAATTGCACCGCTGCCAACCCTCCGGCAAAGGGGCGGGCCGCTTGAAATTGGGCAGGAATCACAATTCTGCCCTGTTTGTCCATGTATCCGCCCCGATCCCGAATATAAAAGGGAATCAGGCCATTGGAAAAAGGCTCTTGAGCGCGGGAGGGGATTTGAAGCATAACTTTGCCAGTCTTGTCGATATATTGGGTTCGATCGCCCACCACCACCGCTGCTAACCCTTCTGAAAAGTGCGGCCCCTCTCCGGTACAGGCATTAATTCCGGCATACTGAGGCTGAATTACTAATTTCCCGGTGCGATCGATAAAGCCCAGCTTTTCTGAATAGGGAACCCCAAGCGGTTTTGTGGCAACCGCTGCCAACCCTTCTGAAAAATCCTCAGCATAGGCAAATTGGGGTTGAATCACTATCTTTCCGGTGCGATCGATAAATCCATATTTCCCCTTCACTCGCACCGCTGCCAAGCCTTCCCGAAACGGACGGGCAGACTCAAACAGGGGTTGAATCACCAGTGTCCCCCGCTGGTTGATATATCCCCAACTGTTGCCAACCTGGCGGGGCAAGAGTCCTCCCGAAAATAGGCCAAACAACTCACGGCTGGGTTGAATGACCATCTTGCCCGTGCGATCGATATAACCGTGAGACTCCCCCTTCATGCTCGCCAACGCCAGCCCTTCCTGAAAACAACCTGCGTACTCAAACTGGGGCGGAATGACCGTTTTTCCCGTGAGATCAATGTAACCCCACTTGCCACCCAAACCCTGGTCTCCGGTCCCACTTCGAATGCCACCCGTCTGAACGGCGATCAAGCCTTCTTGTTGGCAGCCCGTCTGATCGAACTGGGGTTTGATGACAACTTTTCCGGTGCGATCGATAAACCCAAAGCGTCCATTCTGACTAAAGGAAAAGAGTTTGGGAGGTTCGGCAGGAGTTGCAGTCCCTGAGGGGGACACCATGAGGAACTGACTGACTAACAATCCACCCAAAAGGATGGCTTTTTTCACCCCTGCCCGAATCCATAACCCCATAACTGCTGGTGTCCTATTGCGAGTTCCTTTCAGGAGACGATTCTAGCCCACCAGATGTTGCTGAACCGTCGTCACTAAATTCTCGGTCCAGTAATGAACGAGATCCGCACTTTCGGCTTCCACCATCACCCGAATCAGGGGTTCCGTTCCCGAAGCCCGCACCAGCACCCGACCCCGATCGCCCATTGCAGCTTCCGCCTGGGTAATCGCTGTTTGCAGGGGATCGCACTGTTGCCAATTCAGGCGACGGTCCCGGTCCTCCACCCGCACATTCTTCAGGAGTTGGGGATAGGTCTGGAAGCTTTGATCAATGAGATTTGAGAGGGAGAGACCCGATCGCTGCACTAAAGAAGCCACATGCAGCGCCGTCAAAATTCCATCTCCACTCACACTATAGTGATGGCAGAGGATGTGCCCGGATTGTTCTCCCCCCAGCATGGCACCCGTCCGAACCATTTCCGCATGCACGTACTGATCCCCAACGGCAGTGCGAATCAGGGTACCCCCCTGTTGGTTCCAGGCCCGCTCAAAGCCCAGATTTGCCATCACGGTTGAAACAATTGTCTGATTGGGAAGTTGAGCGGTTTCATGGAGCAACTGGCCCCACAGGTAGAGAATGTAGTCTCCATTTACGATTCGCCCCTGATTATCAACCGCCAGGGCACGATCCGCATCCCCATCGAAAGCAAACCCCAGATCAGCATCAAATTCTTTGACTGCTGCCTGAAGCGTCCCCAGGTGGGTTGATCCGCAGTTCACATTAATTCGCTCTCCATCGGGGCGATCGTGCAAACAGATCACCTCTGCCCCCATTTGCCGGAATGCCTCTGGTGCCAGATTGACAGCGGCTCCCCAGGCCAAGTCTAATACCACCCGCATCCCTTGCAGATGGAGGTTCGGTAACAGGGGTTCATGCAACGACTCTAAATAGGTGCTGCACAGGTCCGATCGGTAGTAGTGGTGGCCCCAGGTGGTTTCCCCGTGGGGCGATCGAACCGTCAACCCTCCCTGACGCAACAGGGTTTCGATCTGGGCTTGAAGAGTCGTGGACAGTTTAGAACCCGTTGCCCCAAAAAACTTGATCCCGTTATCTTCGGGAGGATTGTGACTGGCGGAAATCATCACCCCCCCAATGGCTGCTGAGGCACTGGTGAGGTAGGCAACGGTCGGCGTGGGGCACAACCCCAGATTCCAGACCTCCAACCCCGCAGCCGTCAACCCGGCGGTTAAAGCCATTGATAACATATCACTGGAACTGCGGGAATCCTGACCAATAATCACTGGACCCTTCGTATCCGCCTGGTCCCGCAACACCTGCCCTGCCCAGAAGCCGACCTGAAGGGCCAGGGGAGCGGTGAGCAAATCCCCCACTCGGCCTCGAATGCCATCTGTGCCAAACAAGGGCGTTGCCGGAAGGGCGAGGGGATTCCAGGCCGAATGAAAATCCGCCAGGTCCATACCAAAACTTAACGGGGTTAGAGAGTCAACCCCCGTCACTCGCATTGAAGATGAAACCATAACTCAGACACTCCACACATCACATCCATAAAATACCACTTTGTTTTCAGTCGTATCCGGATGAACTTATCCTCCAGTTTTCCACAGAGATCCGAGGTTTTCCACAGAATTCTGAAGATTTTCCACAGAATTTCACAGGAAAACCGCTCTATCTCCATGAAAGATCGAGGGTGATCAGGAAACATCCTGATTCGTGAATAAATTAGGTTGACAGATCTCTGTTTGCGCTCAAGAGCTTTAAGGTCAGAATTTTTGCTGAAAAAGTTAAGTATGTATCTTCCTGATAGACCTACCCTACTCCCACTCGATCGTTCCAGGAGGCTTAGAAGTTATATCATAAACTACCCGGTTGATACCCCGAACTTCATTCACGATGCGGGTAGAAATCACCTCTAACAGATCATAAGGAACCCGTGCCCAGTCCGCCGTCATGCCATCTTCACTGGTAACCAGACGCAAGACTGCGGTGTAAGCATAGGTTCGCTGATCCCCCATGACCCCGACACTACGAATCGGCAATAAGACAGCAAAAGCTTGCCAGAGTTCGTTGTAGACTCCCCTACGGTTAATTTCTTGCCGAACAATATAATCTGCCTCTCTTAAGATGTCCAGCTTTTCTGCTGTCACTTCTCCCAAAATCCTAATTGCCAAACCAGGACCGGGGAAAGGTTGCCGCTGCACAATTTCTTCCGGCAATCCCACCGAGCGACCGACTTTACGAACCTCATCTTTGAAAAGCTTCCGGAGGGGTTCCACCAACTTGAACCGCAAATCCTTCGGCAATCCCCCGACATTGTGGTGGCTCTTAATTTTGACCGCAACCCGTTCCCCCGTCTGAGGATCGACATTCGTATCTGCGGATTCAATGACATCGGGATAGAGGGTGCCCTGAGCAAGGTAATCAAAAGGCCCTAAACGTTTGGATTCTTCTTCAAACACCCGGATAAACTCGTGCCCGATGCGTTTGCGTTTTTCTTCGGGATCACTCACCCCTTCGATCGCCTTCAAGAATCGCTCACTCGCATTCACATACTCAATACGAATATGAAATTGCTCTCCAAAGAGCTTCACGAGCCTTTCTGGCTCTAGCTTTCGCATAAAGCCCTGATCAATGAACATACAGGTCAACTGATCCCCAATAGCTTTATGCAACAAGAAGGCCAGGGTCGAAGAATCAACACCCCCTGACAAAGCTAGCAGGACTCGCTTATCCCCAACCTTAGCCCGCACTTCCCGAATCGCATCCTCAACAAAGGCTGCCGTTGTCCAGGTCGGTTGAGCATTGCAAATGTGGTACACAAAGTTGCGAATCAGGGCCAACCCTCCTTGAGAATGCACCACCTCTGGATGGAACTGCACCCCATAGAGCTTCCGCTGGTGGTGGGCGATCGCCGCACAAGGAGTATTTTCGGTATGGGCCAGAACCTCAAACCCCTCTGGCAGAGAAGTGACCGAATCCCCGTGGCTCATCCACATGGTCGTTCCATCTTCTACATTCGTCAGCAAATCCGTCGGGTCATCAATATACAGGGCTGCCTTACCATATTCACCCCGTTCTGCCCGTTCGACTCCACCCCCCAAATGCTGGGCCATGATTTGCATTCCGTAGCAAACCCCTAATACAGGGACTCCCAGGTTCCAAATTTCAGGATCACATTGGGGCGCACCAGAATCATAGACCGAACTCGGCCCGCCCGACAGAATAATCCCCTTCGGGTTCAATTGTCGCAGTTGTTCCGCCGTTGTGCGATAGGACAGAACTTCTGAGTAGACCTGAGTTTCCCGAATGCGACGGGCAATGAGTTCAGAATACTGAGAACCAAAATCCAGAATGGTAATGATCTGGCGATCGAGCCGCTCTAGATAGGAGTCTTCGGGTAGTTGCTCAACCTGAGGTTGGGCCTGATGTGGAGTCTGTAGAGTCACGGACGCATCCCAGCAGAGAATGAAGAAAAAAATAGAAGGCTCAAGAAAACGCTCTGAGCACAATCCTCTGAGCGCAATAAAAAAAGGTAGATGAATGAGGAAAAATTATTAAAAAGTCTCGGCTAGGGCCGTGAAAACAATTATCTATCCAAGCTAGCGTAGCAAAAATTAGAGTTCTATGACAGAGGCGACAGGGGGATTGTTCAGAAGGAGACTGGCTTCCTTGCTGGTGTTGATAATGTGACGATCCCGATCAAACAATACCGACCCCACCCGTACCGCTTGCTGGCTGTGGTCATAGATATATTTCTGTGAGCGGCGATCGATCGCCTGTCCAAGTTCACGGTACACCCGCCCTACCCATTGGCTTCCTGTTTGAGTATCCAGGGAACGAAGATGCTGCAACGCAGCCTCAGCGGTGGCACTGGCAAAGATCGCTCGTACCTCAGGAGTTGGCAACCCCTGACTCGCGCAATACGCTGTCAAAATTTCTTGACGGGCATCCGCTACATGGTGATGGGTATGAAAAACACCTCCTGCTAACTTGAGCAACTTCCCGTGATAGCCAAACAGCACAATTCCTTTCACGGATTGCATGCCCGCTTCCACCAAAAGGGGTCCCAACCAGTTGGCCGTTTTTACCGTTTGTTCTGCCTGAATCCCCACTCTTGCCGCCAGATCTAGCCCATTTTCTCCCACACAAAATACTAGGGTGCCAAATTGGTAAGCCTTCTGCTGTAACTCCTCCCGATAAGCTTCCAACTGACCGGGGGCGCTCAAGGGTTGAGAAATGCCTGAACTGCCCAGAAGTGACAACCCCTCCACAACCCCAAAGGCAGCATTGGAGGTCCGTTCCGCCAGTTGCCTTCCCTCCGGTAGAATAATCGTGACTTGGAGGGTTTCTTCCGATGATAACCAACGGTCTAAGTTATGGGCAAACAAGCGGCGGGCATAGGCATAGATCGCAGGCTGATTATCTTTTTGATGCCGCCCCAGCCCTTCGCCTCCCTCAATTTGAATCCGCTCAGGTTGAGTCGCATCGCCCCATTCTACCTTTGCCCAGATTGGCGTGTGGCGAGTGAGATCTAGATTGTCCCCCGGATCGCTGCGGGTGATGGCGAGAGCCGCCCGATCACTCAGCCGTGCCACCTGCTCAACCCCAATCTCCACCGTTTCCGCAGGGTCCAGCAAATCCATAGAGACTGTTTCCCGCTGCTCCGGATCACGCAAATGACGCAGCGCCGCGATCGCCGCCGCACAAGCAAACACAGGCAAGGTGTACCCCGATCGCATGGCATCCTCTCAACTTCTTCATGATTAATTTAGATCTTTCCCCTGGAAGGTGTGGTCAGGGAAATCTTTCGAGTACTGTTCAGGGGGAGATGGGTCCTGGATAGCATCGCTTTCCGCTCCTGCTTCCTCGCTTATTGTCTTACTTTTATACAGTGTCTTATTTATGGTGGGAGAACCTGTAGATCTGGCGAAACCTCCTGCTGCATCCTCAATTCTTCC
>JANRKG010000471.1:0-2783 GCA_033763635.1 Leptolyngbyaceae cyanobacterium bins.59 | reverse complement strand
CGACACAGCCCCACCCAGGTCCAGATTGTCCTGATTGACCCCAAGCGGGTCACTTTCCCCGAATTTGATGGGTCTGACTGGCTCTGGTCTCCCGTTTCTGACTTCAGTACTGTCATTCGCGATGTGTCTCCCGCCATTGGGATGCTTCAGGCGATCGTCGAAGAGATGGAGACACGCTACCGACACTTTGAGCAACTCAAAGTCCCCCATCTTGATGGCTATAATCAATCCTCTCCAGCCCCCCTCCCCCGACTCGTGATCTTCTTCGACGAGATTGCCGACTTCATGAGCGAGAAACCGATCAAGCAGGCATTGGAAGCCAGTGCCAAACGGATTGGGGCAATGGGACGAGCGGCAGGCATACACCTGTTTCTGGCAACCCAACGTCCCGACCAGAATGTGATCACCCCCATTCTGCGATCCAACCTTCCGGGACGGATTGCCCTGAGAGTGGCATCTGAGGCAGACAGCAGAATTGCCCTGGGAATGGATGATGGGTCTGCGGCATTCCTGCTAGGGAAGGGGGATTTGCTGTTTCAGGTGGGAACCTCAAAGCAACGACTTCAGGCACTCTACACAGACCCCAGGCTCCTGCATCAGGTGTTACGCCAGCACCCCAGAGGGCAGCAGTCAGAGACACAGCCGATCGGAGTCACCGTCGATGTGACGGCAGAGGAAGTCAGGAATCAGGTTCCTCCGAATAGTGCTGCAACCGTGTCAGCAGAGGCGATCGCGGCATTGATTGCCTACAGTCGGAAGAAGGGATGGGTGAAGGCTCGTGATGTGCAGTCTGCGATCTGGACCCTGCGTTCTCTTTCCAGCCCACAAGTCCGGTTTTTGTTCCGCAGACTGGAAGCGCAAGGGATTGGGGCAACGAGGGGGACTGCGGAGGCTCTGGAATGGTGCTTTATCCTGCCTCAAATTGGACCAGGAGGCCGAAAAGAGTTCCTCGGATAAAGGGCATCAGCAACCTCAGCAGTCAGACTGGGTAAGCCTCAGCAGGTTTTTGATAGAATCTCAGCACTTCTCAGCGTGGATCATCATCAGGTGGATGAAGCCCAGCGATCGCCCATTGTCGTCGAGCATTTTGAATGAAGGGTTCTTCGCGTCGTTCATCATTCAGATCTAAACGGTTGCAGGTCGCTCTTCCAATGGGGGTTTTACCAATAATTTGTAACGCATCATTGGACCAACTGAAGTGGTCTGACCATTGTTGTTGACGGGGATTGAAGAGAGAAACTTCCATTCCAGTTTCCGGATCGGTTCCGGTTGTGAAGTTATAGCGTCTTTCATTACAACGACGGCAGGCCAAGGCAAGATTACCCAGATCGTCACTGCCACCGAGAGATTGGGGTTGAATGTGGTCAATGGAAAGTGGAGCAGAACTAAGCAATTCAGGGTAGTGACAATATTCACACCTGAAGCGGGCACGTTGCCGAACCACTTCATAGACAGCTTTAGGAATGCTCATGCGCTCTAGCAGCCATGATCGCGTTAATGTAGCTAAAAATTTCGTCCAACTCGCCGATCGCTTCTAATTCAAGGGCTTCATCTGGAGTGAGGGTATCAGCTTTTTTCTTGTCCAGCAGAGTTTGCATCCGTTCCCCCAATTCATCTGTAAATTTGAACAGAGTGAGGTTATTGATTTGCTGAATTTGTAAGCCTTTGGGAATGAGGGTTGAGGGCTTGAGAAGGGTAGTCATGGTTGCGTCAGGAGAAGGATTGTTGGATTCCTTTGATATATAGCAGGGCATCGGACCTGATTATCTACGATCGTGATGAATAAGGAAAACAACGAAATGAACCCCTGGCAATGCGATTGACTGCTTCATAGGCCCAATCTTTAGGAGTCACATCAGAGAATTTAGAAGCAAATTGTCCGGCTGGGCAACTGGGAAAGCTCTCCTCGGATGACCTCTGAGAAATAGGGTTAGAGAGAGATTCAACCTTGGATGGATTGGGATTGGTTGATGGAGAAACTTGAGTTGTGTTAGCCGATGGTTGAGACGATGAGGATGGATGGGATTGGGCCAAAACAGTTTGGGAAAAGAGAATTAGAGAAATAACGCTGGCTGTAGGGAAAATGGGCAGTTTCATAGCGGAATTTTATCTCGATGAATTGAGTCGTGTAGTGCGATCGGTTGCTGAAGCAGTGAGTGGCAACGGAAGCATCCCTACCACCAGTCTACAAATCGCAATGAGATTCAGGGGCGATCGGCTGTTTGGAAAACAAAGTCGCGGACCTGTTTCTTGAGTCAGCCTATTCCTGCTGTTGATGGGAAAGTTCTTCCGCCTGTTCCCGTTGCATGGCCTCTGCAATGACCTGCCGCAACCACTCGGATCGGTTGGGCTTGTTTCTAACATAGGTATCCAGGTCTTCCGGTAAAAGGACACAGATAGGTTTGGTGTTGTGCTTGACTCCCACTCCTCTGGATTGGAATCGGGTCGCAATATCTCCTCGTTCCATAACGTATCAACCTCATTTCTCTACGCCCAGGGTAACATCACCCGTATATATGCGGTTATTTATTCATGACTTTTATTAAAAAATCAGCCTAAAGGCATTGTCAATATCGCATATATGCGGGATAATAAAAGAGTAAGGAATAGGACATGGAGCGCCCCAAGGACTCCCGGCAACGGAACAGAACCGGAGTGTGAAGCCCAGAGCGTAGCACCAACCCTCATTCCCTTACATCTCAAAAACAGAAAAAGCGCCCCCGTCTGGACAACTGTGGCGCTTCTTCTGGGCTATTAACCAATGGAGATCTTAACAAAATGGC
>JANRKG010000470.1:0-3285 GCA_033763635.1 Leptolyngbyaceae cyanobacterium bins.59 | reverse complement strand
TAAGCCGTAATCGGGCAACGAGGTCGGAGAGCATGATCTATCCCTCCCGAAAAATCTGAATCATCTTCCGCTTGAGTGCAATAAACTCCGGTTCCAACTTCAGGTCTAAATTCCGTTCGGGGGGTAGAGAGATCGCCAACTCAGTTCGAATGCGTCCGGGGTTTCTGTCCATCACATAAATTCGCTGCGACAAAAAAATCGCTTCCTCCAGATCGTGGGTAATCATGAGGATGGTGGTGTGGGTTTGCTGCCAGATTTCCAGCAAAAAGGCTTGCATCTGTTCTTTCGTCTGGGTGTCTAACGCTCCAAAAGGTTCGTCCATCAGCAAAACTTCGGGGCTGGTTGCTAAGGCTCGCGCGATTGCTACCCGCTGTTTCATCCCGCCTGACAATTCTTTAGGATAGGCTCTAGCAAAGGTACTTAAGCCCACAATATCCAGATAGTAAGCAACTTGCTGTTGAATCTCTATTTTGGGAAGCCCCTGAAGTTTCAGCCCAAAGGCAACGTTATTTGCCACGCTTAACCAGGGATAGAGGGTGTAACTCTGAAAGACCATCCCCCGATCGCTTCCGGGACCGAGAACGACCTGCCCATCCACTCGCACGGCTCCAGTCGTTGGGGGCATCAGTCCGGCAATGATATTCAGTAACGTAGATTTGCCACAGCCGGAGGCTCCTACAATACAGACAAACTCTCTGGGAGCCAGGGAAAGGTTGATGTCCTGTAACGCAACGATCGTTTTTCCCCGACTTTGAAAGGTCTTCGACAACCCTTGAATTTCTAATTTAAGTGGCAGATTAGGCAGTAGCTCGGACATCCGACACGACTGAATTGGATGCAAGCATTATGCCCTGAAGGGTAAAATTTGCGGCATCTGTTCATAGATTTTTCCCATGCCCCGTCGTTATCTTGCCCCTTCTGTTTTTTGGAGTCTGCGCCAGGGGTTTCCCCGTTGGCTGTCCTGGATGTTATCGATCGCTGCTCTGGTGATCCCGCTTTTGCTCTGGACCTTCTTGAGTCAAACGGGTTGGACGAACCCCGTATTTCTCCCCAGTCCCCTGGCGGTGTTACAGGCGGGGGGTGAACTGATCCAGAGTGGAGATCTCTTACTGGATGTCTATGCCAGTTGCTACCGCGTATTTTGGGGCTTTGTTGCCGCAGCAGCGATCGGGATTCCGCTTGGGATCGCAATGGGAACGTTTCACAGTATGGAAAGTTTGTTTGGCCCGATCGTCGGCACAGTGCGCTATATGCCGATCGTAGCCCTGGTGCCCCTGATTATCATTTGGGCCGGATTGGGAGAAATGGCTAAGATTCTGATTGTCTTACTGGGGATCGTGTTTTTTAACGCCATCATGATTGCGGATGCTGTGAAGTTCATCCCGGATGAATGGCTGAATGTAGCCTACACGCTGGGGGCGAATCGGTGGCAGGTGGTACGGCGGGTGATTGTTCCAGCGATCGTCCCCAGTATGATTGATACGCTCCGAGTCAATATTGCGGGAGCCTGGAACTTGCTCGTCGTCTCTGAGTTGATTGCGGCTGAAAATGGGCTGGGATTTCGCATTGTGCAGTCCCAACGCTTTTTGCAGACCGATCGCGTCCTTTTTGGGATCGCGGTGATTGGGCTGATTGGGTTACTGACCGACTACGGATTCAAGCTTTTAGCCCGCTGGATTACTCCCTGGACGGAACGTTCCTGACCAGTCTTTAGGAGATTTCTTACAAAGAATATCCCGTTGCAAAATTGTAGGGCAGGCATCTTGCCTGCGACGCAAGCGAGACGCTTGCCCTACAGTGGGTATTCTCTTTCCTAAAAATCTCCTACATATCGTACCCAAACAGATTCGGATCAACCTCGCCCAACTTCAGATCTGCTAAACCGTATTCGGCCCAGCGGCGATCGACCTGATCTGCCATCGCGGGGTCCGATTCCAGAGGTGCGCCCCACTCGTGGTCTGTCTCTGGAGGAATTTTGGTGGTCGCATCGATCCCCATCCGGCCCCCTAATCCAATCTTCTCACTGGCGAAGTCCAGGGTGTCGAAGGGGGTTTCCGGCAAAATGAACACATCCCGCACGGGATCAACTTTAGAAGAGATGGCCCACACCACCTGACGGGGATCGCGAATGTTGATGTTTTTATCAACCACGATCACAAATTTGGTGTAAGTGAACTGGGGAAGGGCACTCCAGAAAGCAAGGGCAGCGCGGCGGGCTTGTCCCGGATAGGCTTTATCGATCGAAATAATCGCGGCTTTATAACTGAGGGCTTCCATTGGTAGGAAGAAATCAACGATCTCTGAGACCTGTTGGCGCAAAATCGGTGTGTAGATGCGGTTCAGGGCAATCGCCATCATGGCTTCTTCCTTGGGAGGCCGACCGCTAAAGGTGGTCAGGTAGATCGGATCTCTCCGGTGGGTCATGCAGTGGAACCGCACTAGAGGCGAATCTTCAACACCTCCGTAATATCCCATATGATCCCCAAAAGGACCATCAGGCAAGACTTCACCAGGCGTGATGGTGCCTTCCAACACGATTTCTGAGTCCGCCGGAACTTCGAGATCGACCGTTTTGCACTTCGCGAGGTTTACACCTGAACCCCCGTACAACCCTGCGAACAGCCACTCTGATAGATCGACTGGGATGGGCGTTGCGGCTGCCATAATGATCAGGGGATCAACTCCCAGGGCGATCGCCACTTCCAACTTCTTGCCCCGCTCCGCTGCTTTTCGGAGGTGTCTCGCCCCTCCCCGCACCGAGAGCCAGTGAACAGTCATGCTGTTGGAAGACTGCAATTGCAGACGGTACACGCCCACGTTGGGAATTCCCGTCTCACAATCTTTTGTGATGACCAGACCCAGGGTGATAATCTTGCCCGCATCTCCCGGATAGGGGCGAATCATAGGAATCTGCTTGAGGTCGAGGCGATCGTTCTGAACAACGACTTGCTGACAGGGGGGGAGCAGGTCACGGGCAGGCTTGGCCTTCACCACATCGAACAGCACTTTGCCAAATTCGATCGCCTGTGAAATCTTCTTCGGCGGTTTGGGCTGCTGAAGCATACTGAGCTTTTTGCCCAGGTCTTCTAGCTCTTCTGGACGCTCCATATTCATGGCCCAGCAAATTCGCTCCACCGTTCCCATCACGTTGACAGCGACCGGATAGGCAGCCCCTTTCACATTTTCAAACAATAGGGCGGGTCCCCCTCGCTGCAACATCCGATTCGCGATCTCGGCAATTTCCAGATCGGAATCGACGGGAGCCTGAATCCGTCGCAGTTGGCC
>JANRKG010000469.1:0-6320 GCA_033763635.1 Leptolyngbyaceae cyanobacterium bins.59 | reverse complement strand
TTCATGCGGAGCCAAAGTTCTCAACTTCGATCGAATCTGGTCATACCGTTCCCGTTTCAATCGATTCTGTCCGCAGTCGTCAAACCAAATCAACTCTTTGCAGTAAGCCTGTGTGACTGGAGTGGAATTGAGATTGAGAAGGTATCCATATTCCTCCTGATGCTGTGTTGTTTTCTGAGCAGTCCTGAGTACCTTTGCCAACGGTTGTGCTGCTATCACGAGGGTTAAATAATCAGTCATCCAGTGGGCAAAGTAACGATTACTACAGTAAGTGCTAACCAGGGCCGCATTAGAAAAATATTCAGCTTCTTCTGATGCAAAGAATGATTCTTTCGCCACGGTGAGCGTCAATTTCATCGCTTTTTTATAAACGTATCCGTGATGAATTTGTACATCCCTCAGTCGATAGGCAATACTCCCAGGAATTTCTCTAAGCCCACCCTGAATTCTCTGAAGTTCAAGGTTCAAGGTTGTATCTTCTTGAACACCCGTTACCTTCTCTAATTCTCCCTCTCGATAGATGGCAGACGGAAGCATGACTTGTTCACCGGGGCAGAGAATCCACTGCTGATCACACAAATCTTGATAGGTTTTGAGTCCCGTAAAGAGTCTCCATCCTCGATATTTCAAAGGAGCTAGGCTGATCATCACATCTCCCTGCTGGGTACTGGTATTTGCACTTCTGAAAAATCTGAAAATCAAAACTTTTCATTCTTAAAATAGATAATCGCTTAATCCTACAAGCAACTTTTATCTACCCTAAGAAGGATTTAGTTAGAAGGCTGACATCTTGTTCGCGATCGGTGACAGCAAGAGCAACGAGATTACGTAAAACAACTGAACCTGAATAGTCCATAACATATCGAAAAAATAAAGTAAAAGTAAAATTGGGGACAAAAGTAAAAGAAAAATTCATCATCAGGGGACAGAAAAATAAAGCAGAAATAAAGTTCATAACAAGGCCAAAACTTTTTTGAAATTATTTGATAGTGAACGTTTTGGTATTAAAAAATTGGTATTAAAAAATTCGACTGGCTCAACCGATAAACTCCAAAAGTTGAGCGAGTCGAAATATTTTTATCTTGCAGTTATCTTGCAGTGATTTTGTGATAAATGGGTGGGACTCAACCGATCGCCCGACTTACCACCGTCTCAATGAATCGCATATCTGCACCTGAAACGGCCTCAACCCGCTCAGGAGTAGCGATCAAGAAAAAGGGAGTTCCTTCAATTCTGAGGGTTTCACTCCAGAACATATCTTGCCGAATGGCTTCCTGGGCCTGGGGACTTTGCCGATCGCCCTCAAATTGCTCCAGATTGAGCTTGAGTCGCTGGGCGATCGTTCGATAGGTTGCCTCGCCCAACGGTTGTTTCGTTTCAAAAAGAGCATCATGGAATTCCCAAAATTTACCCTGTTGTTGAGCGGCCCAGGTAGCAGTCGCGGCAGGAATCGCTTCAGGATGAAGATTGGTAATTGGCAAATGCTTAAAGACAAAGGCCACTTGAGGATAACGCTGATGCAGCGATTTCAAGTCCGGATGAACTTTCCGGCAATAGGTACACTCGAAATCAGCGAACTCAATCACGGTGACAGACGCATTCCGATCGCCCAGTACAGGAGACATCCCAATGACCTGGGGCAGTTGTTGCTTGACCTGGGCGAGCACTTTTTCCCGCGCCTGGGCTTGCTGCTCCTGTTGCTGGCGTTGGTAAGCCGATACTGATTGAATACTTGCATCTGGATGCTTTTGAATCACTTCTAAAATGTTTCTCTCCAGATCAGGACTCACGGTTGCCCAGACGGGAGCGAAACCCAATCCCCAGAAACTCCCGCAGAGAACGATCGTCACAATCAATTGCCACAGCTTTTTTATCATGTCTCATTTGCCTTCAATTGCCGAATATGCTGTCCTGATTAGGGACTTTACCCCTAGCTTAATGCCCACAAAAGAAAGAGAAGAGATTCACCCAAAAAGCTTTGGGTTTGTCAGAAGTAGATTGGGTTGAGGAAGGTTTCATCCGTTTTTTAATCCGCTGCTGATCATCTTCATCTGGGAGAGAAAAGGCGATCGATCAAGCTTATCGATTTTCGATAACGAAAGTCTATACACCTCCCTGTATCTCTGTTACAATCCAGTTGCGTTGTCAATTTAGTCAAGTCATTGAGCTTAAACACGGCTGATCAATTGGGCAAGCTACAGCAACCTCAATTGCAGAAGAAACTCCAGAAGCAAATTTAGATGCACTCATTTTGAGGGAATGGTCCATGTCTTCCAAAGCAGAGTCCCAACCTTCCCAATCTCTCAAGCGGCAATTAGGAATTCCGGGGGCGATCGCTCTGGGATTAGGCTCCATTGTGGGTACGGGGGTTTTTGTCAGCATTGGGTTAGCGGCTGGAATTGCTGGCCCTGCGATGGTCATTGCGGTTGCCCTGGGTGCAGTGGTTGCCGCCTGTAATGCCTTGAATAGTGCCCAACTCGCCACCAATCACCCGGTCAGCGGGGGAGCTTACGAATATGGCTACCGTTATCTCAATCCCTGGCTAGGGTTTACGGCAGGTTGGATGTTCCTGATTGCTAAATCTGCCTCTGCTGCAACTGCTGCCCTGGGCTTTGCCGGGTATTTATTAAATGTCACAGGTTGGTTTGATCGTTCAGGGCTGATTCCCATTGCAGTCGGGGCGGTTGCAATGCTCACAATCCTGGTTCTGACAGGCATCAAGCGGTCCAACCTGGTCAATATAGGCATTGTGTCCGTGACCCTCTTTTCCCTGGGCTTTTTTATCCTGGCGGGGTTGCCCCTTGCCATTTCCAACAGTGCGATGAACTTTACGCCCTTCTTCCAACCGGGAACCGGAGCAGGGACCCAGGCTGCGATCGCTTCTGTGTTTCATGCGACGGCTCTGATGTTTGTCGCTTTTACAGGCTATGGACGAATTGCAACGATGGGGGAAGAGGTCCGCGAACCCCAACGCACCATTCCAAAGGCGATTATGACGACGCTTGTAATCACTCTGTTGCTCTATATTGCAGTCGCAATGGTTGGGATTGGTGCAGTTGGCGCGGATACCTTGGGCACAGTGACTCGTCAGGAGGTGGCTCCCTTAGAAGTTGCGGCGCGTAATTTCCCAGTACCAGGGAGTTCTGTCATCCTGGCAGTGGGGGCGGTTACGGCGACGCTGGGAGTTTTGCTCAATCTGATTTTGGGGTTGTCTCGTGTCCTGCTGGCGATGGGTCGCCGTCGTGATATGCCGGGAATCGTGGCGCGGCTGAATCCGTCAGCCACAACGCCCGATGTGGCAGTCATGGTCATGGGAGTGGCGATCGCTGCGATCGTCCTGATTGGGGATGTGCGAACCACCTGGTCTTTTAGTGCGTTCTCCGTCCTGGTTTATTACGTACTGAACAACCTGGCGGCCCTCCAGATCCCTGCGCCCGATCGACTGTATCCTCGTTGGACCGCGTGGGTCGGGCTGGGAGCCTGTCTCTTTCTGGCCTTTTGGGTTGAGCAAAAGATTTGGCTTGTAGGTTTGGGGCTGATCGGTGTGGGTCTCGTTTGGCGATGGGTCATGCAAAACCTGTCTGCCCATTCGTCTGGAACCTAATTGGGACAAACCCATTGGGACGGGCTACTCGGCTTCAAACAGTTCTCCAAAGAGTTCTTTCACTTTTTCTTTCGTTTCTTCCAAAATGGCTTTGCCTAAAGGGGTGGCTCGGTAAAACTTGCGGAATTGCCCTCCCGATCGCTCTTCCACCGAAGACAGATAGCCCTTTCGCTCCATGTCATGCAACATGGGATAAAGTGTTCCGGCACTGAGTTTGTATCCATGACGAGCCAGTTCCTCAATAATACCCAGGCCAAAGATGGGTTCCTGCACAGCATGGTGCAGAATATGGAGCCGAATTAAGCTGGAGTAAAACTCTCGACCATCCATGAATGGAACTTTGACAATCGTTTGGTACTTTATTCTCGCCCATCCGGGGTTTATCTGATTTCCAGAGAATCGATCGCTTGAGGGTGAAGCTTGTTCTTTACAGCACTCGATCGCCCGGAGTCCCCCTGAGAATCTTGAAGTTTTTGTAAAGTGTTAAGAGTCCTTCCGTGAATTTCCAGCTTTTTCGAATTCTTCTTTGTAAGGAGATGAATGGGCAGGTACTTCGTACCTCAGGGGGCATATTATGATAGCTAAGTATTCAGGCTTCCGGCCAGGTGCGTGTTGAACTTACGAAAGAAGAGGTTGCCTCATGGAGTCCGATATCAAAATTCTTCAACCTGCGGGTTTGCTGGATAGCATCCAGGGAAAACAACTGCATCGGGAAGTGAGTGAGAATGTTCGCAAGGGACTGAGAAGATTTTTGATCGACTTTCAGGATGTCACCCTGATGGATAGTTCCGGCTTAGGTGCCCTGGTGGTTGCTTTTCAAGAGGTGCGATCGGTGGATGGGCAATTTGCTTTCTGCTCCGTTGGCCCCAAGGTTCGCATGGTCTTTGAATTAACCGGACTCGACCAAACCTTTGAGTTCTACACGGATCAAACAGACTTCAAATCCGCTGCCACTCAAGCCAGTACCGTTTCCCCCTCCTCTTAAGGAGCATTCCAAGAAAGCATCCCCTCTTTGCAAGGGCAGTATCTCTGGCAAAGATGCTCGTTGATCAGTCTTTACTGATACTCATCTCGGTTCTCAATCAAACATTGATTGATCCGCAGTTTCGTCCGTTTATGTTCATACATTAATTTGTCAGCCTGGACTACCAATTGTTCCAGGGAAAAATTGTTATTCAAAGCACAAGGATTCATCCCCATGCTGACCGAGAGTTGGTAGGGGTATTGCTGGTTTTGATTGAAGCGATCGACGGTAGCATGAAACCGCTTCTGTAGTTCATCCAGATTGTTCGTACACCCCAGAATGAAGGCCACAAACTCATCCCCACCGTATCGGGCCAGGATATCCGAATCTCGAAAGACCTGCTGCAAAACCTGAGCGGCATCCACTAACAGCCGATCGCCCCAGTCATGGCCCAGGGTATCATTCACCAACTTCAATCCATCCAGGTCACCAAACCAGAGGCTACAGGGGGTTTGGGTTCGTCGGGCGATTTTCAGTTGTTGTTCCGCCAATAAAAAGAAACCTCGGCGGTTGTATAGCCCTGTCAATTCATCCCGCAGCGACAACTGCCGCACTTCGGCCTCGGCCTTTAACCGTTCCTGAACTTCCTGTTCCAGGCGATGGTTTTGCTCGATCAGCTTTTGGCGTTGCTGCTGGATCAAAAGTTGGTTTTTGACTCGCATCAGCACCTCTAACTCTTGAAAGGGCTTCGTGATGTAATCCTGCCCTCCCATCTCAAAGGCCCGAACCTTATCATTGATTTGATCCAGGGCACTGATAAAGATAATGGGAATTTCAGCCGTCGATTCCGCAGATTTGAGGTGCTGGCAAACTTCGTAGCCGTTCATATCTGGCATGGTAATGTCCAGCAAGATGAGATCGGGGGGATCTCTCTGAACTCCCTGAAGGGCCATTTTGCCATTTAGTGATTTACGCACCCCATACCCCTGAGACTCTAACATTTTGGATAATAGCCGCAGGTTGTCTGGAGTATCATCCACTACCAAAATCGTAGTTTCAGTGGGAGGTTTCAGTAGGGTAGCCATGATCTTACGTTCCGGATGCGGTAAGGGTTGCGATCGACTCCAGTTGGAAATTATCTACCAGAAGCTTGAGAGCATCGATGAGGGATTGTTGTTCTGGAGGAATCTGGGCGATCAATTGCAGGAGTCTGCCATCATTTAAGTCCAGGGCTGCATTGTGAACCTGGACGATCCAGGCTTGAGGCATGGTTGTTAAATCCTGAGGGGTGAGTTTCTTCAACCCTGAAGTAGGCTTGGATGGTGCTTTTTCGCCGTAGGAATAGTGTACCCCCAAGTGACGGGCAACTTTATCGAGGAGATTCGCTTCTGTAAAGGGCTTGGAGATGTAGTCATCACAGCCCGCATCCAGACTGGTGAGGCGATCGTCATCAAACGCATAGGCCGTCAGTGCAATGATTTTCGTCGGGGTGGGCGGGTGGCTCTCTCGCCCCGATTGCTGGTTGCGAAGATGGCTTTCCTCCAGGCGAATCTGCTGGGTTGCCTGATAGCCATCCATAATGGGCATTTGAATATCCATAAAGATTAAGTCTGGGTGCCAGGTTTGCCCTTGGGTGATCGCATCCGCCCCATTTTCAACGGCTTTTACTTCAAACCCGATCGACTCCAGCAGGGTGGTTAACAAGCGCCGATTTTCAGGCACATCTTCTGCAATCAAAATGCGGTAAGGGGG
>JANRKG010000468.1:0-10976 GCA_033763635.1 Leptolyngbyaceae cyanobacterium bins.59 | reverse complement strand
AGGTTAGAACGCCAAGTGCCCCTAACCCAAGCACAAAGTCCCGCTGTTCATTCCAAACTCGGTTCAGGTTATCCAGCAAGAATTGAACAGTGGCACGACGCTCTTGCCCCAATTCCGCCATGAGCGTTGCAACTTTGGCATCCACTTCCTCTGGAGATACCTCACCCCGCCGATACGCAGCTTCCAACTCATTCAAATTGCGCCAATATTCATTTGTGGCTTCTAGTAAATTGGGAATCATATTGCACGAATATTAAAGGTGTACTTTTGTAAACACCTTAACGCACCGACCGGGGATGTTTATTCTGTAATAGGTTAGAACCACCGCGACCCAAAGTAATAGTTCCCTTTCTAACTCTGATGGATTATCTCTGAATTGCAAGAAGCATGTATTTCTCAAAAGAAATTTCAACTTTTTGAAAGCTGTAGTGCTAACTACCACACGCATCAGTGTCCTACTGAAGGATAGAAAAAATAGGCTAGAAAAAACAATCCAGGAATTGCAATGGCAAGCTACAAAGTAACTCTGATCAATGAACAGCAAAATTTTATGCAAACGATCGAGGTGCCCGATCATGAATCCATTCTCAATGAAGCATTCGAACACCAAATCAAAATTCCCTTTGAATGTGTGGTCGGAGCTTGTGCAATGTGTCAGGGTCAGTTGTTAGAGGGCACTGTTGATCAATCAGAGCAAATATTTTTGAACGATCGTCAGATGGAAGAAGGATATGTATTGCTTTGTGTCGCAAAGCCCACTTCAGATTGCACATTGGCAGTGGAATTAGATAATTATTTGTAACTTTGTTTGTGACTTTATTTGCATCTTCTAGTAGTTCATCAAAAACAAAATGAGTGGAAGGATCAAGATCGCTCTCTCCTTCCACCCAATGTTTCAAACTCATCCAGGTCTTATTGCGATTTTGCGGGTGGAGTATATCCCTTCATCTGCCCCGATCGCCCCATGTCATAGAAATCCTTGGGTTGTAATCCCGTATCCGCCAGGGTTCGTTTAGGAATAACTGCTGCTGCGATCGGTGTTGCCGGAGCCGTTACAGGAGTTTTGGTTCCACAGAGAGAGGTCAGGTTGAGGGTCGTTCCTCCCATTTTTGTCATGAAGCAAATAGGTGGATCAGCTTCACTGTTAGCAGCAAGTGGATAGTTCGATTGGGAAGGCAGCGCCCATCCAGGGCCAGCAACCAAAGAAACCGCCAATCCCGTCAAAGATACCGTCAAAAAATTGATCAATCGCATCACATCCCCCATGTAGAACCCGTAGAGACGCAAAATTTCGCGTCTCAAAAGTCCAAAGTGTGTCAGAACCTATCGAACAAAATCAGCAAGGGATTGTAGAGGCACGATCGCACCTCTACAGAACATCAGCCATTACGAACCGACCTTGACCTGCAACGTATTGTTGGTTTCATTCGCCTCTTGCACGAGGTTGAAATCATCCACCATACTACTGAGGGCAAAGCTGGTTTTCGTCGCTATCCAGCCCTGGGAGGTAAACACCCGACTTTCACCCGGAGCCAACGTACCATTCGCCCCAACCCAATCCACCTTTTCCCCATCCACATAGATGGCATCCCCCAACCATGCGGAGGGAGTCGCAGTCGTTCCCTGATTCTTGAGCGTGACCTCAAACTGCACCCGTTCGCCCACCTGGAAACTGGTCTGTTTCACCTTCAACCCAGCAACCACCAAATCAATCCCCGGTACAGAAGTTGTGGATTGAAGAGTAACCGTCGCACCGCTCGGAACTGTGACATTGCGGGTATTGTTACTTTCGTCAGTCTCCCGGATCATGTTGTAATCATCCACCAGGGCACTGAGCGCAAAGCTCGTTTTAGTTACAGTCCATCCCTGAGAAGTGAACACTTTACTCTCTCCAGGAGCAAGCATCGTATTCATCCCACTCCAATCCACCTTGACCCCATCCACCTGAATCGCATTTCCTAACCAGGCACTTGGCGTTGCAACGCTACCCTGATTTTTCACCGTCATTTCAAACTGCACCCGATCGCCCACCTGGAAAGTTGATTGTTTTACTTTCAAATCAGTAATCACCAAATCAGTTCCCTGAATCGGGGTGACAGGGGCAGGCGTAGGAGAAACAACCGCAGCCGCACGGGTATCAGCCCATACCTTCTGTCCTAACCAGGTTAGGTTTGTGGGATTCGTACAACTGTTGATGAACTTCCCACCCCCGCTACCACTCCAGGGACCGTTCGGGCTGATCCCGGTGGTCAAGTCATTTTGCACTGCATCCGAGTCATTGCCTCCATTCCAGGCCCAAACAACGCGTCCAACTCCTCTGGAATTCGCAACCCGCAACATCGTTTCTGTCGCTGGCTGAGTACTGATTTTTTGAGAACTTCCTGCCCAGTTCTCCATCGCATACTCACCAAAGATCAGTGCTAAACCCTTTGCACGGGCACGATCGACAAAGTTTTCCATTTTGGCATCCCCGTAGTTCCATTCCTGGTAAACGTGAACACCAAAGATGATGTTGCTGTAGGTTTTGCCATTAAAGTTTTGCAGTTGCTGACCATATCCCAAAATGGCACTTTGTTGATCACTCACATTATTTTGCCGACTCAAGCCCGTATCCTGGCCCCAAGTTGTGCCATCCGCAACGATGATATTGTTCGCACCCACTTCATCCCGAATGACTTTGATCACTTCCTGGTGCATCTTGAGCCAGCGGGTCGGATTGAGAACGGCTCCATACCCATTTTCCCAATCACCATCAGGTTCATTGGAGACATTGAACCAGACATAGGGATTGTTTTTATATCGGGTTGCCAATCCTCGATACCAGTTTTTCAATGCTTCCAGGTCAGTTCCTTCGAAGTAACTACCTGTGCGATCGTGGGCTTCAAACATGACCACGACTTTGCGGCTCGTGAAAGTATTAACAAGGCGATCGAGGTCATTGTTGTCTTGACGGTGATACCAGTCAGGGAACAGGATGGAATTCGCTCGCACCAGATTAAATTTCCAACAATTGGTGATTAAATCAGCATCATCCGCAGTTGAACCATGCCACATCCAGTTCGGGCCATTGGCATTCGTTCCTTTGGCAATAAACTCACTTCCATCTGGGGCGTATATTCTGCCATTGCGAACGGTAAAGCCGGAAGTCGTTTGCGCTTGAGCGATCGGGATAGCGGTTTTTGGCAAATTCAGACTACTCATTAAGGTCAAGCTTAAAAGGCTCAATCCTGTCAGTTTTTTGATCCAGGCATAACGTGCAGACATTTGGACGGCTCCAGAACAAATTCATCAATCAGGGTCATTCTGGAGTGTTTCAAGGCTGATCAATAGGGTGTTTATTCGCAAATAATCATGAAAACTTTAAATACCTAAATTGAGATTCAGTAATAGCCGATATGGTAGTTTCGATGAGGTTTTTAGCACAAAAAAACACTCCGAATGTTGAATCTGACTAGGTTTTAAATTTATGTATTTTCATGAATCGTAGTTTTCAAGATCAGTGTTTACTCGCAAAAACCAGCAATATTGATTGGAATAATAGGATGGGTTTCTATTAGTTGTTTGCACAAAAAATCCTCTTAGAAGTGAGAGGATTTGTGAAAAGTCTTGAGATTTTAATTAGCAGCAGATGAAATGGCAGCGGATGAAACAGATGAAATGCAAGATTTTTTTGCCACCCTACGCCTTTACGCGACGACTCCAGGCGATCGAAGGCTTCTCAAACAGATACCAGAAAGCATAGGAACAAATCACACAAATGGCAAAAGATGCAAGCAACATAATCGACTCTGTGAAGGGCGATCGAGACAGAATCTTATATCCAACAAAGAAAGTAGCACCGGAAATGGGAACATGTATCAGATAAAAACTGTAGGAAATTTGGCCGAAAAACTGTAACCAACTCTGCTTTAACCATTCCCCTAAGCGATTTGCCTGAGCAATTTCCATCAGTAGAATTGCAGTAATTGCGTGGGTTGTTGCCACTTGAATTTCCATTACAATGCTTCCAATCAAAATAGGAATAGCATAGAGATAAAAAACAGGTCTTGAAATTTCCCGCTTCCAGGTCCAGTAAGCAAACACACCCAGGAAAAACCCATACCAGAGGGGCAAAAACAGAAAGGCTCGTTCTCCTTCAGGAATAATTCCCAAAGGCCAGAAAGCACTCACGATCGCCAAGGGTGCAAACACAAGCAGACGAGCATTTTCAACGTTCCAGCGTTGCTTCAAGTATTGTGTCAACCCTAGCAGAGCGCAGAAAACTAGATAAAACTGCACTTCCAGGCAGAGGGTCCAATACACATCAATAATATTTTTCAAGCCGAAGACCTCTTGCAAGTACAGGAGATGGGCCAGCACTTGGGGCAGGGAAGGGGCTGCAAAAGGAACACCCTTTGCTTTTGCAGCAATCAAAGCCAAACCAATTGCCAGGACGATCGAAGCATAGTAAGGGGGATTGAGTCGCAACAATCGCCGCACCGTGAATCGTTGAAAATAAGGAAGGTTAATTTTGGCATTCATGAGGGAGTGGGCAATCACAAATCCACTCAACACAAAGAAGACCGGAACTCCCTGACTTCCCCATTGAAAGAGGGGAACGCTGAGCCACTGGGGAAAAAACGCAACCACACTGCTGACCTGTCCATTGCCAACGTGATACAGAAAAACCCAGCAAGCGGCCAACCCTCGCAGGGCATCAATGACTGAGAAGTGAGGTTTTGTGAGGGTTTTTGCTGGAGCCGCTGAGGGTAAGGTGATTGCAGATTGAGGATGACTGACCATTATTTCCTCTCCAAAAATAAAAGGGATGGAGTGGCAAATAGACGCAACAATCGGACTGATGGACTTTCAAAACCCGTCAGTTGACCTTTAAGAAGGGTCAAACGCTATTTTGCAGTTATCGGCAAGGTCGGCACCCCATGCAAAAGAGAGGCTGAACCGTCCGCAAGCCTTGACTGTCACTCCTAGAAAGATTGTCTAAATGGTTTCCTGAACTGTGTGTCTACACGGTTGGTTGAATTGTCTGGCTGAATCTTTGGTTCATAGGATTTCTTGAACCTCCATCGCAAGTTGGCTTGCAATCTGTAAAAGCTTTACAAAATAAGGCATGGGCACTGTAAAGGCTTTACATTATTTAAGAGTCCTCTGAATTCTACTCACGATCGCTTTTTATCGCTTCAGTGAAGAATTGTTGTTTGGAACACGCGCATTTCTCATAAGAGCGATGGATAACAAATGCCTCTAATCGGGATACTGCCCTAAGTTAAGCGATTGAAACATTCAATGCCTTTCGTAAAAGAGGACAGGAATGGGTGAGATTAGAAACATTACGATGTATAAACCCAAATTGAATTCGCTCCAAAAAACTTGCCCAAACTTCCCTAATGGAAACCAGGGAAATATTGTGGGATGATTTTGATCCCCAACTCCTGTATTCTGGCTTCTGTATTCTGACTTCCGTATTCTGACATTTCTTACCATGCCAACTTCGATCGTCCTCAATGCCTCCACGATCAACACCCTGGATCTGACCCCGATTCAACAGGTGATCGAGACTTGGTTCCAAACAGGCACGATCGCCAAGCAGGAACAGCAACTCCAGTTTCAGATTGAGTACCCCCGTGAAGCCAGCGATCCCCGTGAACTTTCCGAGATCCCGGAGATTCGCCTGTGGTTTATTCGGTTGGACACTGTTTATCCCTGGATTCCCTTTTTATTAGACTGGAAAGCGGGAGAACTGGCCCGCTACGCTGCGATGCTCGTCCCCCATCAGTTCTCGCCCAAGGAGGGGATCGCCTACAACCCCGAAGCGCTGGAGATCTTTGTGATGCAAAAGGTGTTCGTGCTGATGGATTGGATGAGGCAGCAGGGCATCGAGGGCCGTTCTCGATTGAAGTCAATGGCCCAAATGCTGGGGTATGACCTGGAAGATGAGTTTTTTGAGGCGATCGGCGGGTAAACCTAATTTATCTGGTAGATAGTAGAAAAGCACGGTGCAGTTTTCAACAACATGGCAACCAGCACGTATTTCTACAATCGTCTGCCTCACTTTCGTCATTTTGAAAAATTTACTAACTTTCACTCCTATCATCCATTACCAGAAGATTGGTATGTGGTAATGACAGATGTGGTCAACTCCACGCAGGCGATCGAGGCAGGACAGTATAAGGAGGTCAACATTGTTGCAGTGCTGGCCCTAACTGCGATTAAAAATATCGATCGCTCGATTCAAATTCCGTTTTTGTTTGGTGGAGATGGGGTTACGATGTTTGTCCCTCCGTCGATCGTGGGGGCAGTGAAGGATGTCCTGGTGGCAAATCAGCGGTTAGCGAAAGATACTTTTGACTTCCATCTGCGCTGTGGTGTGATTCCGATTCGCGTTCTGTACCAGGCAGAACAAGTCCTCAAGGTTGCCAAACAGCGAATTGCGGCTCGGTATGAGCAGGTTTTTGTGGCGGGAGATGGCATCGATTATGCTGAAAATTTGCTAAAGGGAAAACAAGGCAACCCTTCCACCTATCTGGTAGGAGAACCCTATGAACCTCAGATGCCACCAGATTTTACGGGATTGTTATGTCCCTTCAGCCCGGTTCTGGCTTCCAAAGACGAAATTCTCAGTTTGATTGTGAAAGCTCGTGATCCAGATCTGGGAATACAAAGCAAGATTTACAGCAACGTTCTAACCCTGATTCGTCAAGAATTAGGGGAATTTCGGAATCTTCATCCAGTCATGCTGAGCCAGTTAAGACCCAATCGTAACGTAGACCACATCCGCCTGATGCAGATGGCGAATGTTCGTATCTGGAAAACAGCATTTCAACCACTCCTGAAAGTATTTCTGTCAATTCTCAATCGGCTTCCCAATCGCCTGAATCCCGTCAATCGCATGTCTGTGCTTTTAAGCGACTATAAAAAATTCGACGGTGCCCTCAAGATGACCCTGGCCTGTCAGCAACCGCAGAGAGAGAAACTGAGAGCCTCCCTGGAGATGCTTCGGCAGCAAGGACAAATTTTCTACGGCACACACACAACTCAATACGCCCTGATCACCTGCTCGATCGGGTTGCGGGAGGAAGTTCATTTGATTGATGCAGCCGATGGCGGGTATGCCCTGGCAGCAAAGGAACTAAAGGCCCAGGTCAAAGGCGAATCTTAAGGCGATTTTTTGAAAAGAGTTTACCAATAGGCTACCCTTCGACTACGCTCAGGGCACGGTTGCTGGTTGAGCAAAGCCGAAGCCAGCGGAGAAATTGTTTTCTAGAAATCTCCTAATAGGTTCGTGCTGCCAGACACGAGATAGCAACCCCCAGCGCTGATCCTGCGATCACCTGCACAGGCGTATGACCCAGTAGTTCTTTTAACCGATCTTCATTGAACTGGTGGTTCTCGCGGAAGAACTCGTCAATAATTTGGTTAAGAATGCGGGCCTGTTTACCCGCCGCCTGCCGGACCCCCGCTGCGTCGTACATCACGATCGCCGCAAACAAACAGGCAATCGCAAATTCAGTGCTAGACCATCCCATCGTTTGCCCAACACCCGTTGCCAGAGCCGTCACCAGGGCAGAGTGGGAACTGGGCATTCCCCCCGTGTCTACCAGAATCCGCAGATTCAGTTTGTGGTTTTTCACCACATCTACGACCAGCTTGATGCTCTGAGCAACTAGACTGGCGGTGATCGCAATGATCAAGACCTGATTGTGGAAAATATCGCCAAAGTCCTGCATGTCTCTCGGTACAGCGGTTTTCAAAACAATCCAACACACCTAAAGTTAAAACTGCCAATCTTAAGAGGCTCCAGGGTCGAATCACCTTAATAGGTGCGGGCGATAATGAAATCTGCCAGAGAGCAGAGGGGTTCAGCCCGATCGCCATAGGAAGCTAACTCGGATTTTGCAGATTCGATGAGTTGGGCTGCCCGTTCACGGGATGCTTCCAAGCCCCAAAACTTGGGATAAGTCGCTTTTTGGGCACGCAGATCTTTCCCGACCGTTTTACCGAGTTCTTCCTGGGTTGAGGTAATGTCCAGAATGTCATCCACAATTTGGAAAGCCAGTCCAATATCCTGGGCGTAGTTGGTCAGGCGTTGTACATCTTCATCCGTCGCCCCTGCCAGGATCGCGCCCGATACCACCGAAGCTTCCAGCAAGGCAGCCGTTTTGTGAGTGTGGATAAAATTCAGGGTTTCCAGAGAAACATCCGCGTTGCCTTCACATTCCAGGTCAACCACCTGCCCCCCCACCAACCCAGCCGCTCCAACGGCACGGCCTAAACGAGCAACCACTTTCAAGAGGCGAGTGGCTTCCACATTTCGGGTTTCAGTGGCAACAAATTCAAAGGCGTAGGCCAGCAACCCATCCCCCGCGAGAATGGCAATGTCTTCCCCATAGACCTTATGGTTCGTGAGTCGCCCCCGGCGATAGTCGTCATTATCCATCGCTGGAAGATCGTCATGAATTAGTGACATCGTATGGATCATTTCCAGGGCACAGGCGGTGGGGATTGCCATGTCGATCGTCCCCCCCATCAGTTCGCAGGTCGCCAGACACAGAATCGGTCGGAGCCGTTTCCCCCCTGCCATCAGGGAATAGCGCATGGACTCATAGATTTTATCGGGGTAGACCACGGGCATCGATCGCTCCAGAGCTACTTCAACCTGGGTGCGGCGATCGGCCAGATAGCTTGCCAGATCAAAACTCTGGGAGTCGGCACCCTTTGAGTTTGGTGATTGTTTGTTGTTAATGAGGGCGGTTCCCTGGTCCCTTGAACTGGTCATCTCAAGCTCTTCTCCATCAACTTTACTTATTCTACGGGGGTTGGGGTGCATCGCGACACATAGCTCTGGACGGTGTTGCTCAGTAACATGGCAACGGTCATCGCTCCCACCCCACCGGGAACGGGGGTCAGGAAATCTGCCACCGTTCGCACAGAATCAAAGTGTACATCGCCAACTAACCGAGATTGACCGTCTTCCCCCGTGACCCGATTGATCCCGACATCGATCACGGTGGCTCCCGGTTTCACCATTTCGGCAGTAATTAACTCTGCCCGCCCGACTGCTGCCACCAAAATATCGGCAGTCCGGATAATCGCCGCCAAGTCGGGGGTGCGAGAATGGGCGATCGTCACCGTTGCATTGGCCTCTAGCAACATCAGGGCAGCGGGTTTTCCCACTAAAATGCTCCGCCCCACCACAACAGCGTGTTTGCCGCTAGGATTAATTTGATAGGCTTCAAGGATACGCATCACGCCAGCGGGGGTACAACTCCGTAACCCCGGTTCTCCCCGCACCAGTCGCCCCAGATTGACCGGATGTAGGCCGTCCGCATCCTTATCGGGGTCTAGCTGATTCAGGAGATAGACCGAATCCAGATGGTCAGGCAGGGGAAGCTGGATCAGAATGCCATCAACGCGATCGTCCTGGTTCAATTTGTGGATCGTTTCCGCTAGTTCCTCCTGGGAGGTTTCCGTTGGAAAGTGACGACCGTAGGAGGCAATCCCCACTTTTTCACAGGCCCGTTCCTTATTACGGACATAGACAGCACTGGCAGGATTGTCTCCAACCATCAGAACCGCCAGACCGGGGGGGCGACCGATCTGGGGCTGAATCCCCTGAATTTGGGTTGCCAGATCGGTCTGAATTGCCTGGGCCAGGGCTTTGCCATCAAGAATCTGGGCAGTCTTAGATGTCATAGGAATTTGAATTCCAGTGAATTTACGTTAGATTAGTCGGGGGCAGAGTTCCCCACGAGAGGTTTCCCCTGCAAGAACTTGCTTGATCGACTCATCCGGTTTACTGAAGCCGAATGAAAACGTTTAATCTCAACCAGTTATCTCAACCAGTATCAACGTTTTGTGTTAACGCTAAGGGGCAACGGCTTTATATAGTGTCGCAAATTGAAACTTGCTGCAACCCTTGTTGAATCTTTGTTATTGAATCTGTGTCGTGATTGAAGTTGCGCTAAAAGTAGGCTCCTGGGCTGCGGTAGACATGTCATGATTGGTTGCAGGAAAGCAGTTGAATCATTATGAAAGCTTTACTTAACCCTCCTCGAACTTGCCCTCCTCGAACCTTGTGGGCAATGATTCCCCTAATTGGACTGCTGGGCTGTGGGGTTGTTGCGCGATCGGATGACCATACAGGTTCAGGAGTTCCTTTGAGCGAACCGCAACCCAGTAGCCCCATTACCGCCATTCGGGATTTATCCCCAGCCCAATCCAACGGTACGCTTGTGAATTTACAGGGGCAAGTGGGAAAACAGGTGCCGTTTCTAGGAAGTCGAGCTTATGAGCTTCAGGATGGAACGGGGGCTATCTGGGTATTGACAACTCAACAAGCTCCTGCGATCGGGACACCGATCGTCGTGCGGGGGAAGGTTCGCTACCAACAGGTTACGGTTGACAATCAAAGAATGAGAGAAATCTATCTCGAAGAACAGGAAAGTGTGGTTCGTCCCAGTCCCCAACCTTCATCTCCCTAAAATTCATGACTGATCAATCTACAAAACGAATTGTGGCAATCGCCATCCTGTATCGAGAGAACCAATTTTTGATGCAGTTGCGAGATAACATTCCCACAATTGCCTACCCTGGAGTTTGGGGGTTATTTGGGGGTCATGTAGAACTGGGGGAGACCCCAGAAGTTGCCGTTCAACGGGAGTTACAGGAGGAAATCGGTTATGAGCCTCCGGAGATTCTAAAATTTGCTCCGTATGAGGATGAGGCTGTTGTTCGCCATGTGTTTCATGCCCCTCTCACGGTTGGGCTAGAGACTCTGGTGCTGGCGGAAGGTTGGGATATGGGACTGCTGACGGTGGAAGATATTCGTCGAGGCGATCGGTATTCGGAACGGGCCGGACAGGTTCGGCCCTTAGGAGAACGTCATCAGAAGGTGTTGCTGGATTTTATTGATGGTCAGTCCTAGTCTGCTGAAGTCTGATTTTTCTCCCTTACCCCCCTACCAGGTCCGAGAAAGTCAG
>JANRKG010000467.1:0-19904 GCA_033763635.1 Leptolyngbyaceae cyanobacterium bins.59 | reverse complement strand
GGTGATTGCTCCGGGAGGACGATCGGACTGCCATCAATGCGGTCTTGATCACAACCGCAGTGGGAACCGCAACCACCACACCCAGCAAACCTGCAACCCTGGCCCCCGTTAAAACCGCAATTAAAACCCAGGTCGGATTTAAGCCTGTAATATTTCCCAAAACACGGGGAGCGATTAACGTTTCTAAAATTTGCTGGACGAGAACCGATGCCCCAAGCACCTGAAGCCCCAGTAGGCCATTTTGAAGAGAAACCAGCAGGGTGACAGAGATAATCCCCACCGTTCCCCCGTAGGGCACCAGGGCCATCACGCCGATCGTCAGGCCAAACAACAATCCAAAGGGTACTTTCAGCCATAGAAAGACGAGAATCAGCACGGAACCCATGGAGGTCGCACTGACGATCTGCCCAATAAAGAAGTTTTGAAAGCTGAGGCGAAGGGTTTGGGAGAAGGGTTCCCGGATTTTGGAGGGGAGCCAATCAATCAGGCTGGACCAGATGCTATCCCCATGCTGCAACAGGTAAAACGTCAGCACCATCGTCAGCAGAAAATCAAACAGGCTCGTCAGGGTGACAACCGCCAAGTTAAGCGCCTGACCCGCGATCGCCTGTAATTGTCCCTTGAGACGATCGTTAATTTGGGAGACCAGGGCATCTAAATTAATCGGCAACCCTGCACTCTCAACCTGAATGTTCAAGGTAACGAGTTGTCGCCGCCCCGACTCGATCAATTCAGGAATACGGGCCACCAATTGCTGCGCCTGGGTGAGGGCGATCGGCACCAGGGTAATCCCCAAAGCCAACAGAATTGAGAGGGCCAGCAAAAACACTAGAATCGCAATCTGATCCCGTTTCGCCCCATGACGCTCCAGCCAACTCACGGGATAGTTCAGAAGAAAGGCCAGTAAGGAAGCCCCAACCAGAATCGCAATGAGCGAATGAAAATACTCAAAGATCGAGGCAAAGGCAAAGGCATTCAGTACCATCAGTGGCCCTGCCAATGCAATCAGCAATAAGCGGGTTGGAAGGTTTAGCTCCTGCCACCAATTTAGAATCCTGCGCGTTTGCATGAGTTGATCCCAGAGTGTTCTACTAAAAGTGTAATGCAGCCATTGCCCCTAGAGGTTGCCCTAAGGTCGCAATCCCTATCTTCCCCAAGACCCCCCTTCACAACTTAGAAGGCGATCGAGGGTAGCAATATTTTGAACGCTTCCGGACCCTCTTACTTGCCGTTCCAGTGCAATATTTAACAATTCCGTTCTTAAACGAATTAAGTAAGCCTGTTGTTCATCCCTGGCATAGCGACTTTGGCTCAGTTGGCGCATATTTCGCCCAAAGGGAAGTTCCGGATTAAAGCTAAATTGTTGGACCAGGCTATTCACGACGTACCGTTGTTCGGGACGGGCCGTTCTCAGAATTTGGGCGATCGACTGATTCAACAACCCATCCTGCTCCCGTTCTGCCATCTGCCGCTGCAACCAGGCTTCTGAGGTAGAGATAGGGAGGTCCGTGGTTTTCCCGTCCACCTTGGCAAAGGCATGAGCCTCCCCATAGGAGACTCGCCCATCCTGGTTGTAATCCGCTGAGGGCACGATCTGACCAATGCGCGATCGCCCACTCAACCCTGCAAAGAAGCTGGAACTGTAATCCCGGTAGTCTGCTTCATTGACGGCAGGGGTACAACCGACGGAGGGCAGGGTTTTAACGGTAGCAAAGAATCCACAGCGATTTTGAAGGGCGATGGCGCGATCGGGATCTCCCTTCTGGTAAATCAGATTGGCAAACGACCCAGAGTAACACTGGACCATCACCGTCACCACACTTGTTTCCTGGGGAAGGCGATCGAGCAACTGGGTAAACTGCTGTACGGTCACAGGTTGATCCCGCCAGAGCATGATCGCATTGTTGTTGTCGTCCTGCTTGTTTTTGATGCCGTGACCTGTGAAGTAGAAGAAGAGGGAGTCCTTCCCGGAACTTTGCCGACCCATTGTTTGGAGAGATCGTTGTAAGTTTGTCGGGGTAGAGGCTCCAATCAGGTTGGGAATCTGGGGAACTTTAAAGCGTTGTCGTCCCTGGGGATCGAGATAGCGAATGGTGGCCTGTCCGTTGGTGCCATTGGCAAAGAAATAAGCGGCTTTGGCGGGATCGTATCCCAGGGTTCGGAGGGTCCGCTGGAAATACAACACATTTTTTTCTAAGGCAATTTCGTTATAGGAAGGGGCACCTCCTCCACCAAACACCAGAAACTTTTGGGCTTGTGGACTCTGGCAGGTTTGCGGAGTTCGGAGCGTTTGTGCCAGTTGAACCCCCATTCCGGGATGGATGACCGGGAAAAAGGGGGTTGGCAGAAGGTCCGTTACTGGATTTAGGGTGAGGTGGTAGGCCGTCTGAAAACCCCAGACGATCGAGGTAAGCAGTCCCATAGGCTTGATGTGTTAGAAGAGGTGGAGAGGCTCGGACAATTTTTAGTGGACCAGTTTTGACACGAACAAGGGCCAGCCATTCAGAAGCAAGGAAGCCAGGAATCATGTGTGGACGATATACCCTCAGCCAATCAGCCGATGTCCTGGCTGAAGCATTTCACCTGCCAGAAGTGCCCCTTCACATTCCAAGGTACAACATTGCCCCAACTCAGGGGGTTGCAGTGATCCAACAGAGTCAGGGAACCCGCCAATGGCAGCTACTGCGGTGGGGTCTCATTCCGTCCTGGTCCAAGGATGTGAAGATCGGGAATAAACTGATCAACGCCCGATCGGAAACCGTTGCCGAAAAACCTTCCTTCCGATCAGCCTTTCGCTACCGCCGCTGTTTGATCCCCGCCGATGGCTTTTATGAATGGCAGCGTCAGGAAAAGAAAAAACAGCCCTTTTACTTTCAAGTACACAAAGGACAGCCCTTTGCCTTTGCTGGATTGTGGGAACACTGGGAAGGGGAAGGAGGACCGATCGACTCCTGCACCCTCTTGACCACCCAGGCGAATGCTCTCCTGGCCCCGATTCACGATCGCATGCCTGTGATCCTCCATCCCGAAGATTACGATCGCTGGCTCGATCCCCAAATTCAAGACTCCAAATCTCTGGAATCCCTTTTTCAGCCCTATCCATCTGAGGAAATGGCTGGGTATCCTGTGAGTGCGATCGTGAATAGTCCTGCTCACGATACCCTTGACTGTGTTGTTCCTCAAGCTAAGTAAGGTATCCAGAGTTTTACGATATCGGGAGAACCGTACCAGACAAATCCCGGTCGAGGGGCATGGCGCACGCCTTCCAGGGTCACGTTTTCCGCTCCCTCTAGATGAGCCGAAACGATCGGAGTGATCCCATCTCCCCAACAGGCTCCCTGACCACAGGTGATCTCGTAACTGCTGTAGGCAAGCCATTGACCAGGACGACGTGCCCCAAACACGGCTTTCCCTGCGACGCAGACATAGCGAATCTCCGGGTAGAAGGCACCGGGATAGTGGTCATTCACAAAATTGAGATTCCGCAGGGTCCAGCGTTCTCGACTGGTATGCGGTGTACCGAGCGTCACTAAGGTGGCCACCTGTGCCCGTCGATCCCAGAGTCCTGTTTCCCCAAGTTTGTCTTGATGAATTTGATAGGGCTTTTCTCCCAAATAAATTCGAGCAACCCATCCACCCGCCGAGTGACAGATCAGGTTGATCCGATCGCAGCCAAACTCCTGTAAGGCTCGCTGTACCGTTTCGTGGAGGGGCCGCAAAATGGGGATCATGGATCGTCCGCCGATTGTCGGTACCCAGTCCCACTTCCGCAGGGGAACGGTTAGGGTGGGGACTCCCCGTTGTTCCAGGTGGGTTTGCAGACCCAGGTACTCCTCGGCTCCAGCCAGGTAGCCCGGTAGAATGACAGTGGGTAGGACCATACCGAACTTGCAATTGCATCAGGTATACACTACTTAATACAATGACTGATTTTTGAACAGATTGGAGTTGGAGTTGCCACAGGGAACCCTATACGGAATTGGAGTTGGCCCAGGGGATGCGGAACTGATTACCCTCAAAGGGTGGCGGATTCTTCAGCAGGTGCCGATCGTGGCGTTTCCGTCGGGGCTTGGGGGGAAGTTGGGGATCGCCGAACAGATCGCTGGGCATGGATTCCAGGCCCATCAAAAACAAGTACCCCTGGACTTTCCCTATGTTCAAGATGAACAGGTCTTGCAGCAAGCATGGGAACAAGCAGCCGAAGAGGTTTGGCCCTTTTTACAAGAGGGGCAAGATGTCGCGTTCCTCTCAGAAGGAGACATTAGCTTTTACAGCACCTTTACCTATTTGGCCCAAACTATCCAGACTTTCCACCCAGAAGCCAGGATTCAGGCCGTTCCCGGTATCTGTTCCCCGCTAGCGGCAGTGGCTCAACTGGGCATTCCTTTAACGATTCGGGATCAGCGCCTGGTCATTCTCCCAGCCCTGTATCAGGTGGAAGAACTGAAGACGGTGCTTGCCTGGGCTGATGTGGTGGTGCTGATGAAGGTGAAGTCGGTCTATTCTCAGGTGTGGCAGATTTTGGCAGAACACGGGTTACTCGATCGCAGCTATGTGGTTGAGCGGGCCACTTTTCCTGATCAGAAAATTTATGCCGGAATCAGAGATGAATCTAATCTCTCCCTGAGTTACTTTTCCTTGCTAATTGTGAAAGTTCAGGCGTGATTGCGGCACTTTCCCTGGTTCTCTCCGTCTCAGCTTCCAGTTCCTTCTCTGACCTCTGCCTATCAGCGCTAGTATCATTAGACAGGCTAGTATCATTGACAGCCAGGGGTTCCCTACTTTTTGTCGATCGCGTTCACGAGATGGCTATGGCTCCTAATTCCTTGACTCAAGCGATTCCAAATATTCTGCTTCAACCTTCTACGATCGCCTGGGTTTCCTCTCTTGCCCTTCATGGGATCGTCGGAGTGAATTTACCTGCGATTACCGGAAAGGAGCCTCAAGCCGAAACTCAGCGGACCGTCAAGCTGATTGAGTTAACGCCAGCAGAGCAGAGCCGTCTCCCCATCCCTGTGACCCCTACCCAACAACCCGGCAGCCTCTCCTCCCAAATTCCCTACTTTCCACCTGGGTCTTCTAACCCAATTCCGGGGTCTCCCGACGCAATTCCGGGGTACACTCCACCCTCCAACATTCCTTTTACGCCCCCCTCCGTTACGCCCTGGAACTGGAGCTATCCGCCCCAAAGAAATACGCCCCCCATTCGCCAAACGCCTCCCCGGACGAATCCGCCACCCGATAAATTGGCAGGGATGGAGAAGGGGGAGGTTAAGAAATTTCCGGGAGAGGATGCCAACCGGGACTTTAAGGTGGCAGAAACCGTGCGATTTGGACGGGTTGGGAATGAAGAAGACCCTGAGACTCAAGAAACCCCTCCCATTTCTCGCACCCGCCCTGAAAGGATCTCCCAGACTGCGATCGAACAACTCCGCCAATTACAGCAACAGAAACGGGCCGCTCGACGAGGAGGGAATGCAAACACCTCGAATCCTCCAAACTCGGAAGGGGATTCTCTGGGAAATACTACCCAACAAGCCCAGGCAACGGCGAACCTGGGAACCTGGATCTCAAAACACAATATTCAGTTGACTGGGTTAGAGACAATCGGGTTAGCGCCCACAGAAAATCCGCAAAACTTGAAGGGAAATGCGATCGTTGCTGTTTGGGTCGATGCCGAGGGTAAAGTCAATTATCCTGAACTAATCCAGCCCTCTAATAACGAGACACTCGATAAAACAGCCCTGGAAATTGCCTCTCGCTACTCTTTTCCCAAAGAATCTTTCGGCAAAGTCTTCATGGTGGTCGTCAAGTTTGGCGATGATGCGAACCCAGCAAATACCAATCAACAAAAAGAGGGTTAGAATCTAAAACTCCTTTGTTGATCCATCTGATAAGCCTACAAGTTGAGCGAAGCTGAAACTTCACGAGTCCCGAATCCCCCGTGATAATCTGACTATGCATCATGTTTGAACGGGCTTGAATCCCGAAGAGGAAACCGTGTTCTTTAGCGTTGTTATCCCCACCTATAACCGCAAACCCATTCTAGAAAAGTGCTTACGCGCTCTGGAACACCAGGAAATTCCTCCCAACAGTCCCATTCAGGGCTATGAAATTGTAGTGGTGGATGATGGCTCAACGGATGGCACCCTGGAATGGCTCTGGTCTGCGTCGGCTGCTTTTCCCCACGTTCGTACCTTTGAGCAAGACCACCAGGGTCCTGCCGCTGCCCGAAATTTGGGCGTAGAACAGGCCAAGGGTGATTTCATTATCTTCATTGATAGCGATCTAGTCGTTCTGGACAACTTTCTGCAAGCCCACACGATCGCCCTGCAAACCCATGAGCAATCGTTGGGGCACGATCGCCTCTTCACCTACGGTCGTGTCATCAACACCTGCAACTTCGAGAACCCCACCTCCGAACCCTTCAAGGTGACAGATTTCTCAGCGGCCTACTTTGCAACGGGCAATGTAGCGATCGCCCGTAAGTGGCTCGACAAAGCCGGACTCTTCGACACCCGCTTTCAACTCTATGGTTGGGAAGACCTGGAACTGGGAGTTCGCCTCAAGCAGTTAGATCTGGTGATTATCAAATGTCCCGACGCGGTGGGCTACCACTGGCACCCGCCCTTCGCCCTAAGCCAGATCCCTAACCTGATTGATAAGGAAATCCAGCGGGGCCGGATGGGGGTTCTCTTCTACCAGAAACATCCCACCTGGAAGGTTCGCCTGATGATCCAGATGACCTGGATTCATCGCGTTCTCTGGGGCGTTCTCTCCCTGGGGGGTGCTCTCAATGAGCGCACGATGGCCCCCCTCCTGCAATGGCTGATCGACCAGGGGAAACCCCAACTCGCGCTGGAGATCGCCCGGATTTTCCTCAACTGGTACAACGTCCAGGGCGTATACGAAGCCTACGAGGAGATGCAGCAGGCGGCACAATAAAATCACTCATAAAAGCAATGCTACTGTGCTACCCTAGAGAAGTTGTTTAAAATCACACATCCAGAATTTTCGGGTGTTTCTCACGAAATGCTTCTGGATGGAGGATTAACCCGAAAGGAGTTAAATCAAATGCCCGTTGTTTCTTTGGCTCAAATGATGGAGTCAGGGGTTCACTTTGGCCACCAAACGCGCCGTTGGAATCCCAAAATGTCCCAGTATATCTACACCTCCCGCAATGGGGTTCATATCATTGACCTGGTGCAAACCGCCAAGTTGATGGATGATGCCTATGGTTATATGCGGCAATCAGCGGAGCAAGGGAAGAAGTTTCTGTTCATTGGCACCAAGCGGCAAGCGGCTGGGATCATTGCCCAGGAAGCCTTACGTTGTGGGTCCAACTTTGTGAATCAGCGCTGGTTGGGGGGGATGCTCACTAACTGGACCACGATTAAAACCCGCGCCGATCGCCTGAAGGATCTGGAGCGGCGGCAAGAAACGGGAGCGCTGGACCTGTTGCCTAAGAAGGAAGCCTCTGTGCTCCGACGGGAAATGGAAAAGCTTCAGAAATATCTGGGCGGCATCAAAACCATGCGAAAGGTGCCCGATGTGGTCGTTATTGTGGACCAGCGGCGGGAATATAACGCGGTACTGGAGTGTCAGAAGTTAGGGATTCCGATCGTTTCTCTGCTAGATACCAACTGCGACCCTGACCTGGTTGATATTCCCATCCCTGCCAACGATGATGCGATTCGCTCGATTAAGCTAATTGTCGGGAAGTTGGCAGATGCAATCTACGAAGGTCGTCATGGTCAACTTGATCCTGAGGACGACTACGAAGATTACGAAGGGGCTGAAGAGGAGTACGAATACGACGATACAGACTCCTTCCTGCCTGATGATGATGAGGACGGAGAAGAGTAAGCTAGTTTTGGGACATGAGGTTTGAGGCTTGAATTTCGGTTTAACTCAAACCTCGACTCGAACCTGTAGGTGTTTTAAGGAAGGCAAGATGGCGGACATAGATTCAAAACTCGTCAAGGAACTGCGCGACAAGACGGGCGCAGGGATGATGGACTGCAAGAAAGCCCTTAAGGAAACCGACGGTGATGTCACGAAGGCAACCGAATGGCTGCGGCAGAAAGGTCTGGCTTCCGCTGCTAAGAAAGAAAGCCGGGTTGCTGCTGAAGGGCTGGTTGAGAGCTATATTCATACCGGGAGCCGAGTGGGTGTTCTAGTTGAAATCAACTGTGAAACAGACTTTGTGGCTCGTCGAGAAGAGTTCAAGGCACTGGCACGAGACATTGCAATGCAAATTGCGGCCTGCCCCAGTGTAGAGTACGTAAAAGTTGGTGATATTCCTGAAGCGATCGCCGCGAAGGAAAAAGAAATCGAAATGGGCCGGGATGACTTGGCGGGTAAACCTGACAACATCAAGGAAAAGATTGTTGCAGGGCGGATTGAGAAGCGCTTAAAGGAATTAGCGCTGATGGACCAACCCTACATTAAGGACTCCAATATCACAATTGAAGAACTGGTGAAACAATCGGTTGCCAAGCTAAGCGAAAATATCCAAATTCGTCGCTTTGCCCGCTTTGTGTTGGGTGAAGGGATCGAAAAAGCTGATTAATCTGAGAAAGCGAATGTTAGGTGTGGAGAGGATTCTCCACACCTTTTTTCTGTTTTTAGTTTCTGTTTTTCCAGAAATTTTAACGTTTCCTGAGCGAAGTCCAGGAGCACTACTGCAACATGTACCCCCGCTGTTGGGCTACTGCCAGGGCGATCGCTCTTGGAAAAATCCGATGTTCTTGGACCTGAATTCGGGTCTGGAGCGTAATCGCAGTGTCTTTGGGCAATACGGGGACTGCCGCTTGCAGCAGGATTGGGCCACTGTCTACTTCCAACCGAACAAGATGCACCGTGCAGCCCGAAACCTTCACCCCTGCTTTTAGGGCTTGTTCAACAGCACGGATTCCCGGAAAACTTGGGAGTAAACTGGGATGGATATTCAACATCAAATCGGGATAAGCATCAATTAAGACCTGAGTGACACGGCGCATCCAACCCGCCATTGCCACCCACTCGACTCCATGATCCTTGAATGTGTCTACGATTTTTTGATCCAGAGCTTCCCGACTGGGAAATTCCCGATGGTTTAGCAGAATCGCCGGAACGTCCCACCGCTCTGCCCGTTCGGCAACCTTCGCATCTGGATTGTTGTAGATCAGGACTTCCACCTGAGCATGCAACTGACCTTCCGCAATGGACCGGACGATCGCCTCAAAGTTGCTGCCACTGCCTGACGCAAGTACCCCCAGCTTAATAGGAGGGTGGGGGGTCAGGTATTGGTTGAGAATTGACCAGTCCAGGGATGGAGAAATGAAGCCGTAGGTAAGATCAAGGGTCATGGATTAGAAATTGCAATGAAGGTTAAAAGTGATCTCGTTTCCCCCGTAAGCGGGTAAAGGTTTGGATGGGATTCTGACTGTTCATTGCCGCTTGAATCGCTGAATCATCCCATCGGAGAAAGGGGTTCGTTTGTTTTTCAATGCCTAACCAGGAGGGAATTGTCGCGTCTTGTCGTTGACGGGCCGCTTTGACTTCTGTAAAGCGCTTTTTCAGAGCGGAATTATCGCGATCGATCGTCAGTGCAAATTCTAGATTCCTTAAAGTGTACTCATGGGCGCACCAAACTTGAGTTTCATCCGGCAACGCACGAAATTTAGATAGGGATTCTACCATTTGGGTTGGGGTCCCTTCAAACAAACGACCACACCCGCCCGCAAAAAGCGTATCTCCACAGAAAAGGTGCCCTGGCTCATCTTTTACAGGTGGAAAGTAGTAGGCGATATGGGCACGGGTATGCCCCGGAACAAAGAACACCCTTGCAGTGTGATCGGCAAAGGTGACAGTATCCCCCTCCTGCAAAAACACCTGTTGCCCAGGAATGCGACCTTGATCTTCAACTCCTCCGTAAACGACTGTCCCCGGATAAGCCTTGACTAATTGAGTGTTTCCGCCAATGTGGTCCCCATGATGGTGAGTATTTAAAATTGCAGTCAGTTGGGCACCAAGTTGTTGAAGGCAGTTGAGGACGGGTTCTGCATCGGCTGGGTCCACAACGGCAGCTACCTGGCTCTGTGGGTCGTGTAAGACAAAGATGTAATTATCTACACGGGCGGGCAATCGGTGAATTTGCATAAGAGTTTTTCGCTAGCCTTGATTCAATCCGACTCTGAAATTTACGAACCCTTTATAGAATCTCAGGGATCTTGACCGAAGTTTTAGATCAATCCTCTCTATACGGGAATAATCTGAGAAGTAGGGAGCATTTCATTCTTTCTTAAAAATAGGCCAATGATTCGAGCAACTGAGAGAAGATCAACTGAAAAAACGGTGACTCGGAGTGCCAGAGAGATTGTAGACCGGGCACTCACCACCCGACAAATTAGTCGGCAACAGCATTTGGCGTTAGCTTCCCTCATGCTGGCAGGAAACACATTGGATGAGCACGATCGCCACCAAATCAACCGAGTGTTCGAAGCCGTCCTCGGAGGCCGATTGCAGCTTGTTGATTAAGGGATCTGGCGATTGAGCGGTGTATTGTAACGCCAATCGTATCGGAAATCACGATCGCAAATCCGTAGAGCTAAGAGACTGTGATCACTGGGATCACTAGAGAGAAATTTCACCCATCCCCTGTTTCTGAAGGATACAACTAGGGTCAGTTGTAAAGCGCTTAAGATTTGCTGTAGTCTTAGGTCAATTCGTCAGCATTAAGCTATTTTGGGAATTTTTTAAAGGTAGAAGAATTTGAGACAGCCGATTTGTGGGGATAGAGGATAGGAGTAAGTGTATGGTGTTGTCATCTCAGCCAACCATTTTAGTAACTGGGGGGGGAGGATATATCGGCTCCCATGCGGTGCTTGCCTTAAAGCAAAGTGGGTATCAGGTTGTTGTACTGGATAATCTGGTTTACGGTCATCGTGAATTGGTGGATGACGTGCTTCAAGTCGAGCTAGTAGAAGGTGACACCAACGATCGGGAACTGCTCGATCGCCTGTTTGCGTCTCGCCCATTTGCAGCGGTGATGCATTTTGCAGCGTATGCCTATGTCGGAGAGTCTGTTACGGACCCTGGAAAATATTACCGAAACAATGTGGTGGGCACCCTAACCCTACTAGAAGCAATGATCGCTGCTTCCATTAAGTCTTTCGTGTTTTCTTCTACTTGTGCAACCTACGGAGTGCCCAAAACCGTTCCCATTCCAGAAGATCATCCCCAAGATCCCATCAATCCCTATGGGGCTAGTAAATTGATGGTTGAGCGCATCCTGGCTGATTTTGACGTTGCTCATGGGCTAAAATCCGTCTGTTTTCGTTATTTCAATGCGGCAGGTGCCGACCCCGAAGGACGCTTAGGGGAAGACCATAATCCTGAAACCCACCTCATTCCTCTTGTTCTAGCAACTGCCCTGGGGAAACGACCCTCGATTGCTGTCTTCGGTACTGACTATCCTACGCCCGATGGCACCTGTATTCGAGACTATATCCATGTAACCGACTTGGCTGACGCTCATGTTCTTGGGTTAGATTATCTCTTGCAGGGCGGCAGCAGTAATGTCTTCAACCTGGGCAATGGCAGCGGCTTCTCTGTAAAGGAGGTGATTGAGGCGGCTCGACAAATCACAGGTCATCCCATTCCCGTCCAGGAGCAGGAACGTCGCCCTGGAGACCCTCCCGCCTTAATTGGCAGTAGTGAAAAAGCCAGAAGTTTACTGGGTTGGCAACCCAAGCATGCTGACCTGCCTGAAATTTTGTCTCATGCTTGGCAATGGCATCAGAAGCGTCACAGGTAATATTCTTCCTGTATTCGCTTGCTGCTCCTCGTACTACGCCATCATGGGTCAGGAACTTCCTAAGATTTCACTTCCTAAGATTTCAATTGTCACCCCTTCTTTAAATCAGGCTCCATTTCTCGAAGCAACTATCCAGAGTGTGCTGCAACAGGGATATCCTAACCTGGAGTACATCATTATTGATGGCGCTTCGACCGATCGCAGTCTGGAAATCATCAAAAAATACGAGTCCCAGTTGCACTTCTGGTGTAGCGAACCCGATGGCGGGCACTACGCTGCCGTTAATAAAGGATTCAGCCATGCAACCGGGGAAATTCTGGGGTGGCTGAATAGTGATGATATGCACTACCCCTGGACTTTGAAAACCCTGGGCAGTGTCCTCTCAGATCTACCCCAGATTGAGTGGATTACCACCCTCTATCCTGGCAGTTGGGATTTTGCAGGGTTTGCGAGGCGATTTCGAGCGTTTCCCGGTTATTCCAGGGAAGCGTTTTTAGACGGGCGGTATCTTCCCTGGAACCGCAAGGCTTTTGGATGGGTTCAGCAGGAATCTACCTTCTGGAGACGTTCCCTTTGGGAAAAGGTTGGTGCTTACATTCGTCCTGAGTTTTCCCTCGCGGGGGATTTTGATCTCTGGTCCCGATTTTGGTGCTATTCAGAACTCTATGGTTTGGATTCGCCGCTTGCTGGGTTTCGTCGGCAACATACCTCTCGAAATGCCCAGAATTATCGGAAGTATGTTTTTGAAGCTGAACAATCCTTGGAACTCATGAGAAACGTTTTGCAGTGGTCTCCAAATCGTTATCGTGATCTTGTGCTTCAGTGGCAACTGTATAAAATGCCTGGAATGCGCTCGTTCAAACGCTCTCACTGGATTTATCACAGTCAAAAAATTGTGCGACGCAATTTCGATCGCCCGGAAGGATATTGGGCAATTGAGGAATTTCCCTTCTTCTTCCATTAATTCCTTGTCTCAGTCGATTAATATCAATCAATCTTATTATTTCTTCCTGCTATATTTTTAAGTCTCAGTTCAATTTAAGCTTAATTTAGATTGGCTGTTTTTATTAGAAAACAGTTCTGTCATTTTAATTTCTCTATGTTAATCATTTCAGCAAAGTTTGGACGTTTGGGCAACCGATTATGGTTGTTCGCAAACTTTATGGCTTTTGCGCTTGAATATAATCAACAAATCCTCAATCCTGCTTTTGATGAGTACTTTTCCTATTTTGAAGGAAGTAATCGTGATTTTTTATGTAGTTATCCTCCCCTCAAATGCACATTCAGAGGAACTAAAGAACTGCGGCTCCGTTATTATCAATTCATCAAAAAACTAGAAGAAAATCAGTATTTCTTTAGATTCGAAGTTCAAAGAAATAAACCCTTTCAGTTGTCAGATTCCGAGGTTTTAGAAAAAATTAAGTACTATCCTGTCGTCTTCTTTGGGGGATGGTTGATGCGGGATGGTTGGTATATGGAAGACATTCATTTGCTTCAAAAATATGCTTCCCAAATCCGGGCCTATTTTTCACCCCTTCAGTCTCATCAAAGTACTGTAAATACTTTAATGAATGAAGTCAGAAAAGAGGCGGATGTAGTGATAGGAGTTCATATTCGCCAGGGAGATTATCAGGAACACCAGGGTGGGCGCTATTTCTTCGTAGATGAACAATATATTCAGGTCATGAAAAAGGTAAAAACTCTTTTCCCTAATCGGCGGTTAAAGTTCTTAATTTGTTCAAATACCAATCATGAACCAAAACTGTTTCAGGAGTTTAATTGTACTTTTGGCATTGGTCAAATTATTGAAGATCTCTATAGTTTCGCCCAGTGTGACTATATCGTTGGGCCTCCCAGTACCTTTACGATGTGGGCTTCCTTTTATGGCGAAAAACCCCTCTATATGATTCGAGATATCCAGAGAGAGATCGTTCTAGAGGATTTTGTTCCGTTCTATGACTGGAAAGGAGTATTTCATCCCAACGAGGATTGGAGCAAAACGTTTTGGGAATGGACCCATTAAGCCGATCGCTTCTCCAAAAAATAGCCAAGGAGGTAGAGGGAACCACAAAGCACGATCGGTCGTGGTCGTGCTTGCTTCCTCGCAGTATGGGATTGTCGCGCAGCTTCTAATCCAGCCCACAGGTCGGGGTAAGCTTGGCAGTGGTTGAGGTCGGGGCAGATTTCCCATGCCAGAGAGGCCAGTTTGGTGGGATCGGCAGAACGATGGCCGGGGACGGGAACCAGATACAAAAAATCACCCGATCGCAGCAATGCCTGAAAAATATCCCCATGATCTTTGGTTGATAACATTCCCATCACCCAATGCACAGGAGAACCAGATTGGCCTTTCTGCCACCAGAGGGGATTGTCCAGGGTTTGACGCAATACCTGAGCTGCTGCTGGATTATGGGCACCATCGATTAAAAGGTGATGTTCGTTCCAGGTGGTCATCTGAATGCGCCCCGGCCACTGGGTATTTGCCATACCGGAAAAAATGGCGGCATCAGAAATGACCCATCCCTGTTGCCGCAGGGCTTTGATTGCGGCGATTGCCAGCGCTGAGTTCGTCAGTTGAAAGTCTCCCGCCAAAGCCAGGGGATAGGAAATGTCCTGGCTTTGGACGATCGGCAGGGGCCGCCCTTGATGAATTTCCCAATCTCCAGTCAGGCTGGCAGGCTCAGGCCATACCGCCGAGCAATCAACTTCTGCAATCTTGCACTGTACGATCGCTTCTGCTTCTGGCGGTAAGGGGCCGATCACCGCTGGAGTATCTGTCTTCAAAATCCCTGCTTTTTCCCCCGCAATGTCTGCCAGAGTGGGGCCGAGCCGTTGCCAGTGTTCGCGGCTGATGGAGGTAATAATCGTCACGAGAGGACGATCGCACACATTCGTTGCATCTAATCGTCCTCCCAGACCCACCTCGATCACTGCAAGGTCTACCTGTTGTTGTGCAAAGTATAACCAGGCTGCTGCTGTGATGACTTCAAACTGGGTCGGTGAGGGGCGATCAGGACGAATCGCCTGACCAATTTGGTGCAGTAATCCTTCTAAAACTTCAGATGCAATGGGTTGTCCATCAATACAGATCCGTTCGCACCAACTTACCAAATGGGGAGAGATGTACCGCCCCACTCGATATCCGGCATGGCTCAAAACAGAAGACAGGTAGGCACAGACGGACCCCTTTCCATTACTGCCCGCAACGTGCAGAATTGGGACTTGCTGATGGGGATTCCCCAAGTCGTGTAGCAGTTGGTGAATTCGTTCTAGACCGAGGTGAACGCCAAACTGCTCATACTGCCCCAGGAGTGCGTCAAGGGTAGAAGGGGTCATGGAAAGACGGTTTGCTAAATATTGGTCAGATACTTAGGATACAGGAGGAATCCGCTAGGATGGTTCCAATCCGGTTAAGTCCTCTTTAGAAGAGAGAACAGGGTCATCTCCCAACGTGCGGGCTGGGACTCCCAACTGCTTGCGGACAGAATTCTCAGCAAGTTCTTGGTCTCCAACACTCTCAAACTGGCTCTCATCCAGGAGATGATCTTGCTTGACAGCCTGATCTCGATTGGGGCGGGCACCGTTTTTCCAGCGATATTTAGAATTCATGGGCGATCGATCCTCAAATCAATGGTTCGATCGTAGGCTCCCCGGATTTCCCTGCCCTCTATCCCAAAGGATGAAAGCCATCGATAGTGTTCCGGATTGCTGCGTCTGTATGGAAATGATTCTGTATGGAAATGATTAAGTTAAGATGCTAGCGAATGGATTTCAAAATTCGCAGGATAATGGGTTGTGTCGTAACTACATCTGACCCTGTATTTTTAAGGAGTTAGATGTTTGAGTAAGATTTTTATAAAAAACTTTTATAGGGAAAAAGCTATGTAAAAAATTTATATCAAACAATTGGTGTAAAAAGATTGGTGTAAAACACCTTGTATAAAACGCCTTGTGTAAATAGGACATTAATACATCCATGAGTCATGAATTTTGCTTTAGCACCCTTGCTTTAAAGCCGAAATATCGCCTCCTAGCGGTAGAACTTGCAGCAAGCCTGGAGACCTATGCTCCTGGAGTGATTCTTTTTGTTGGGACGGATGACCCCCATGACTTCAAGGATTGTAAGAATGTTTATCCCTTTAAGTTTAAAAAAAGAGGTGTTTTTTGCTATCACGATAAACGCTTTGTTCTTGAGAAAGCACTGCAACAATTTAAAACAGCGATTCAAATCGATGCGGACACAAGAATTATCGGTCCTTTACCAGAAGTAATTGAACCCACTCCTGGACTGGCAGCCGTTCATATTGAAAAAATTATTGGGCATTCTGAAAAATATAATCCTGAAAGATTAGGTTACTTTTACAAATTAGCAACGAAGCTTCAGGTTGACCTTGATGCAGTGAGCTACATTGGAGAGGCTCTATTCGCTTTGTCTAATAACGGTGATAAAACTCTAGAATTTTTCAGGCAATGGGGTTTCCTGGCTGACTACTTTGAGTTGAACGGAATTTATGGGGGAGAGGGGAATGCCCTTGGTTTAGCAGCCGCTAAGGCAGGACTGGAAATCTTAAAACCGACCTGGTTACAGAGTGTTGAACAGATTAGAAAGCACTTTGATGCTTCCATCGGCTCCCATTCCACTGCTTGGGATAATTTTCTGAATCGAGTGGATTACCATTACCATCTGAACAAAATTAGAATTACGTCCCTTAGAAATATCGATTTTTACTACAGGTGACTTGGATCATGGGACAGGATTGAGAGCAAAGCTAGGGATTATTGTTTCCACCCCCTCTAGAAGAGATTGGCTGAAGGCTAGAAGGGAGAATCCCAACGTTTTTAAGCCTGACATTCGAGATCAGCCTGCTTAGGAGATTTCTGAGAAACAAGCTACCTGCTGGTTTCGGCTTCGCTCAGCCAGCACCCGCGCCCTGAGCGCAGTCGAAGGGCAACTCCCAGGTAAGCTCTTTTCTGGAAATCTCCTTAGAACTCCTAAGATTGTTGATTTCTCAAATAGTTCACTAGAGCTTGCAATCCCAATCGGTAGCTCTCAGCCCCAAAGCCACTAATTTGACCGATGGCAACCGGAGCGATAAAAGAGCGATGCCGGAAGGACTCTCGGCGATAGACATTACTCAAGTGAACTTCTACGGTTGGAATCCCGACTCCTGTGATCGCATCGCGAATTGCAACACTTGTATGGGTGTAGGCACCGGGGTTAATTATCAACCCTTGATGCTCGCTCAGAGCTTCATGGATAGCATCAATCAGGGCACCTTCGCAATTTGACTGGAATGCAACCAACCCAATTCCCAGAGTGGCAGCTTCTCGCTGCAACATTTCATTAATATCATTCAAATTGAGCCGACCATAAATCTCAGGTTCTCTTTTCCCCAGGAGATTTAGGTTTGGCCCATGAATTACCAAAATACTTAAAGGCGAAATACTTAAAGAGTCAGCCACTCAGTTCAGGGATTAGTTCAGGTCATCAGGTATGAATCTTACTATGAATCTTACCGGGATGACCCTATTTTCTGACTGGATAAAACTGACTCTTGAAGGTTTAGAATCAACCGAGTCTGGCAATTGTAGATAGTTCTGTAGATAGTTCGCAACTATCTACGACGTTCACGATCGCGGACTGGAATTGGAATGGGTTCGGGTTCAGGTTCTCCTTCAGGCCCAAGCAGGGCTTCAATCAGTTTCTGTGCCCATTCCCGGAGTTTTTCCAGTACCTTTTCGATAAATTCCATTAAGCAGACAGCTCCTTAGTGCAGCCTGTAGGTCTTAAGTGCATCTAATTCAAGAATACCCAAACCCCTCAAAAACTTTAAAGAGGGGAATGAAAATTCCTTTGACTATTCTGATCATAATCAATCGCCGTAAATAATCAAGAGACTTCCTCAAGCATTTGTAACCGACGACGGAGGTGATCCAGCGCGCTACAGGCACTCGCACGGCGAATCCACTCCCGACTTCGAATGGGGCCAAAGCGATGCTCACAACTGGTGACAGAGCCATCCGGATCCGCTAAACCTATATAGACCAAGCCTACAGGCTTTTGCTCTGTCCCCCCACCCGGACCTGCAATGCCTGTAATACTCAGCCCCCAACTGGTACCGAGCCGAGCGCGCACACCCGTTGCCATCTGCTCCGCCACCGCCGCGCTCACGGCCCCCTGTTGCTCCAGCGTGGTGCGATCGACCCCCAAAAGATTCATCTTGACCTGATTGTCGTAGGAGATGACCCCGCCCCAGAAGTAAGCGGAACTACCCGCCATTTCTGTCAGCATCTGGCCCAGCCCTCCACCTGTACAGGACTCTGCCACACTCACCGTAGCCCCTGTTTGCTGGAGTAATCGACCAACCGCCGCCGCCAGGGTTTCTTCGTCGGCTCCGTAGCAATCCGGCCCTGCCAGGTCTCGAATCTGCTGTTCAATGGGTTGAATGAGGGCTTGCGCTGCCGTCTCCGAGGGAGCTTTGGCCGAAATTCGCAGGCGCACTTCCCCGTAGTTCGCGTAGGGAGCTACGGTAGGGTTTTGGGATTCCAGGAGGGGAGCGACCTTTTCCGCCAGGGCTGACTCGGAAATGCCCCAAAATTTCAAGGAACGGCTGAAGATAATTTCCTGCCCCCATCCCAAACTTTGCAGATAAGGCACTGCTGTTGCTTGCCACATCAACTTTAATTCGGTGGGCACCCCCGGAAAAGTTAAAAACGTAACCTGGGGACGAGGCGACCAGATAATTCCCGGTGCAGTCCCCGAAGCATTGGGTAAAATCGTTGCTCCCTCAGGAATCAAGGCTTGCTTCCGGTTGCTGGAAGTCATTATCCGTCCCCGTAGAGAGAACTTGCGGGCAATATCTTCCAGAATTTCCGGGTGTTCCACCAGGGGCACCCCAAAGAACTCTGCCAGGGTTTCCGTTGTCAAATCATCTGGGGTTGGGCCTAGCCCACCCGTCATCAATACCAATCGGGAGCGCTCACAGGCAATCGCCAACACCTGTTTCAAGCGCTCGACATTATCCCCCACCACACTCTGATAATAGTGGGGAATCCCCAGACGGGCTAACTCTTGGGCAAAGAACTGGGCATTGGTATTGAGAATGTCCCCCAGCAGTAACTCTGTGCCGACACAAATCACTTCTGCACCGCGATCGGTCATGGCAAAACCTTCCTACGATCGGACACGGGCATGTTTCTTCACCTGCCAACTGGTATAGCTCAGGATTACCGTCGCCCCAATCACAAAAGCGATTGCCTTAGGAACACCTGATAACACCAGGGCTAAACTCCCGACCCACAAAGTCAGGGAGTAGATAAATAGCACAATTAACCGCTGAGATAATCCTGCTTGTAAGAGTCGATGGTGCAGGTGGCGCTTATCGGCAACAAAGGGCGACTTTCCACGACGGAGGCGATCGACAATCACCGCCGAAATATCTAGAATGGGCACCGCCAGAATAATATAGGGCAGGATGACGGCTGCGGTCGTGACACTTTTCACCAGACCAATGACTCCAACGCTTGCCAGGGTGTAGCCCATGAAGTAAGCGCCCCCGTCTCCCATGAAAATTTGGGCTGGATTGAAGTTATAGCGGAGGAAGCCGATCGCCCCTCCCCCCAAACAGGCCGCGATCATGGCTGCCGCTGGTTGATGCATGAACAGACTCACAACCATCATTACCAGGGCCGCAATTCCAGAAACCCCCGCCGCCAGCCCATCTAACCCATCAATCATATTGATGGCATTGGGAATCCCCACCAACCAGAGAACGGTGATGGGGAGACTCACGAAATCTGGTAAAGGCACCAGACCCACAAAAGGAATGGTGAGAAACTCGATCTGCACCCCCATGTGCCAGGAAACACTGGCAACCAGAATATGCAGGATCAGCCGAAAAATTGCCGTCAAGCCAAACAGATCATCTGCCAGCCCAATGATGAAGAAGGCTAAACCTCCCACTGTGACGGCCCAGATCTCATCTGATTTTTCAGCCGGAAGGGTGCCAAACCCTCCCAGCCACCAGACTAGAAGCAGGGCCACCAAAGATCCTGTAAAGATGGAAACTCCTCCCATCCTCACCATTGGCCGCTTGTGAACTTT
>JANRKG010000466.1:0-10522 GCA_033763635.1 Leptolyngbyaceae cyanobacterium bins.59 | reverse complement strand
GGAGCCAACCCCGATCGCTTCGACCATGTGCGGTTACTGGGAGATAACTAGTTCGGCTTTGAAGATCTGCCCGGTGGAGGCGATCGTGACTTCAATGACATCGTGTTGCAGGTGAATAATTTGCGATCGGCATAAAAAGCGGTTTCTTCCTCACACACGGAGGCGGGATGTTTTCAATAAAACATCCCGCCTTTTTTCTTAACCAATGCCTGCCCTCTGCCCTCTGCCCTCTGTCTTCTTCTGCCTTCTGCCTTAACACTCCCTTTACTAAGTAAGACAGGCTTCCTTAATCTTGTCGCGGTATCTTAACCCTCGGTGTTGGAGGGTTGTAACCGATGGCAGCAATTAGACTTCAAATTTTACATGCCTCAGATTTCGAAGGGGGCATTCCCGCAATTGACGATGCAGTCAGATTTTCAGCGGTTTTAAATGCCCTGAGAAATGATACAGGGCTACCTGCAAATCTGCGGGCCAACACTCCGAACACCCTAACGCTTTCTTCCGGAGATAACTACATTCCGGGCGTTTTCTTGAATGCTTCCAGCGATCCGGCTCTCAACAATGTTGGTGGATTGGCCACCTCTACTGCCCCTGTCGCCGGACGGGCGGATATCGCGATTCTGAACAATTTGGGAATTCAGGCATCAGCCCTGGGAAACCACGAGTTTGACCTGGGACCGAATCAGGTAGCGAGTCTCCTGGGCACCCTTACGGCTGGGCAACCCGTTGGACCAGAGGGAACGACGTTTCCCTACCTCAGTGCAAACCTGAACTTCGCGCCTGAAAGTAGTCTGGCCCCACGGGTTCCCACCAACCCGACCACCGCTGAAGCGAATACCCTGGCGCGACGAGTCGCGAGAAGTACCTTTATCCGAGTTCCCGGACCTGATGGGCTTCCCAACACCCCCGACGACGAACGGATTGGAGTTGTAGGCGCAACAACCCCTACGTTACGGAGTATTTCTTCCCCCGGGAATATTGGGGTGAACCCCGCCAATCCGACGGATTACGATGCCCTGGCAGCGGAAATTCAAACTGCGGTCGATGCGCTCGTTGCAACTGGAATTGATAAGGTCGTCCTGCTATCCCACATGCAGCAACTCAATATCGAGTCAGAGGAACTGGCTCGGCGGTTGCGGAACGTTGATGTGATTATTGCGGGGGGATCTCACACCCTTCTGAAAGATGAAAACGACCCCTTCCGAGGAGACAATACAGATACGCTGGGGCCTACTTACCCCATTCAGCGCACTGGGGCAGACGGTCGCCCGGTGTTGGTCGTAAATACGGCTGCAAACTACCGTTATGTGGGTCGTCTGGTTGTGGATTTTGATGCCAATGGAGTCATCAATACCAGTGCCCTGAACTCCACGATTAATGGTGCTTATGCAACGGATCAGGCTGGGGTAGAGCGGTTTTATGGAGCCGGAGCGAACGCCAAAACAGCGGGTTCCCTGGCAACGAACACCAATCATCAGAATATTGTCAGTATCACGACAGGCATTCAAAACCTGATTGGGGCCAAAGACAATACGTTATTTGGCAAAACAAGTGTTTTCCTCAATGGTACGCGAAATGATGTGCGGACCAGGGAGACGAACTTTGGGAGCCTGACAGCCGATGCAAACCTGTTTGAAGCCCGTAAGGTTGATCCGACAGTCATTATTTCCCTCAAGAACGGGGGTGGCATTCGGGACAACATCGGTAGTGTTTCTGCGGCTCCGGGGGCGACGGACCCGAATGCTGTCCTCCGCTTACCGCCCCAGCCGAATCCCCTGGCTCCTGACAAACGAGAAGGGGACATTTCCCAACTGGATATCGAAAACTCGCTGCGCTTCAACAACGCCCTGAGTTTAATTACCGTGACAGCTATCCAACTGAAGGATGTGATGGAACATGGGGTGGCTGCCACAACGGGAACAGCGACACCGGGGCAGTTTCCCCAGGTCGGGGGGATGGTCTTCAGCTTTGACCCATCTCGTACTGCACGGGTTGCGAATGCAACCACAGGAGTTATTACCACACCAGGCGATCGCATCCGCAGTTTGGCGATCGTAGATGCTGCGGGCAATGTCACTGATACGATCGTGCAGAACGGGCAAATTGTTGGAGATCCCAATCGCACCTTCCGGATGGTGACGCTCAACTTCCTCCTGGGAACCACCCCCACTGCCAGCGGGGATAGCTACCCCTTCTGGACCTTTATTCGAGACAATCCCACCCTGGCGAACCGAGTTGACTTTTTGGGAGAAACTGCCGGAACTCTCAGCGTGGTAGATCTGAACCGCAATGGAAGAGTTGATCCAGCCGTTTCTATTCCCCAAGGACGGTTCAACTTTGCCCAGGCGGGAACAGAACAGGATGCCTTTGCGGAGTACATGGGAACGGTCTATGCGAACACTCCCTATAGTGGGGAGGATGTGAGCGCTACCTTCAGTCCCCGAATTCAAAACCTGTCCGTGAGTGGTCGCACCGATACGGTGCTGCGGGGACCGATCTTCCGGGATGGCAATACCTTTGTCGTGAACAATGCCCTGCAATTGCAGTTCACCCTGGCTTCTCGCACCTCCACTCAGGTGAACGAAATTGGGGTCTTTTCCGTCGATAGTCAGGGACGGGTTGGTGGAGTGGCTCCCACTGCCGGAAATGCCTACCTGCAAGCCATCCTCAATCAATCAGATGTTCTCCTCTCGGCGATTACCAATGCACCCACTGGCTTTGTCGCCAACACAACTCGCACCCTGACAGTGACCCCAGGGGAGCGGCTTCAGTTCTTCCTGGTTCCCAATGGCACGATCGCCGGAGCGCAAGCGGCCTTAAGCGCAGGCCGACCCCCCGACATCCGTTTAGCGTCTAGCACGACCCTGCGGGTCTCTGATTTGAGTGCCAGTTCGTTCTCCCTGGGGTGGGAAGATGGCACGGATTCAGACTTCGATGATGTCGTCATTCAAGTCCAATCTACGCCAACCCCGCCCCCCGCTGGCACTGCCCTTCAGGTTGGGGCACAGCCAGAACTTCTCGATCTGCGAAACTTCACAGGCAACCGTCAGGTAACGTTTACCGTAAACCGGGAAGCGGCCTTTGATAATTTCGTAGGCTTCTACACAATCTCTGACAACAATGGTGGCATCGATACAGATGGAAATGGCACGATCGATGTACGCCCCGGAGAAGCAGGGTACATCCGTGCAGCCCTCCAGCGGCGGGTTCAAGGCGTTGACCTGTCTGTTAGCAATCAGGCAACGGCAACGTTTAACGCTCAGTTAGCAGGTGGGTCTGTGTTTGCTCCGTTCATTGTGGTTAACGGTCGTCCAGAGGCCCTTCTAGACACCGATACGAGCAATGACCCGGCAATTTACTTCCCCTTCATCGGGGCAAACCCTGGTCGCGTCGATCATATTCGATTGTTAGGGGATAATGTTTTCGGCTTCGAAGACCTACCCAATGGGGGTGACCTGGATTACAACGATGTCATTGTCCGAGTAAGTGTTACTGGGTAAACCCTTGAGAGGTACTGGCTCTTTCAGGGTTGGTACTAAAAATGACAACTCCCAGGTAAGATCAAGGAGACCTCTGGCCTGAAGGAACTCGAAGTTAAAAGAGGAACCTATCAGGCCAGTTAAATTATCTTGTTATCCAGGTTATGACTGCCGAGCTAAAGGTTTTTGATCAGACGATTCCTTCTGAAGCCCTTCTCCCTTTACTGGCAAAGTACCGCATGTTACCCCAATTCCTTCGAGAGATCGTGATTGATCAGGCGATCGCAGGGGTTGAAGTAACACCAGAAGAAAAGGAACTGGCGTATCAGGGGTTCTGCCGACAGCAACAACTGGATAGCCCTGACAAACAAGGGGCCTGGTTAGCGCAACAAGGGATGACGATCGAGCAACTCGAACAACTGATTCTGAGAGATCTGCAACTTGAAAAGTTCAAGCAAGAAACCTGGGGTCCCCAACTGGAATCCTATTTTCTTCAGCGGAAAAGCCAACTCGATCGGGTCGTCTATTCCCTGATTCGCACCCAAAATATTGGCATTGCCCAGGAATTGTTTTTCCGCATTCAGGAGGGAGAACAATCCTTTGCGGAACTGGCCCAGCAATACTCGCAAGGACCGGAAGCCCAAACGGGTGGTCTGGTGGGTCCGGCGGAGTTACACACCCTCCATCCTTCCCTCTCTCAATTACTGATGGTGAGTAAACCGGGGCAGCTATGGCCCCCCTGCCAGGTGGGAGATTGGATTGTTGTGGTTCGCCTTGAAAAGTTACTGCCGACCCAACTCGATGACCCTATGCGCCAACGGCTCCTGAATGAGTGTTTTACTGATTGGATACAGCAGAAGGTTCAGCAAGTCATCGCTGAGATGGCTCCGACCTCCTCCATCGCCTGAAGTACGATTCGAAGTCAAATCTAGATAGAGATGGCAATGGGCTAACCCTTATCAAACTGGAGAGACGGAGCATGGGTCGGCTCAGTAAAACAATTTTGTTTGCGGGTTACGATTTTGAACAACGGGAGTACCGGGGCACTTCCTTTTATGCCCAATCCCTCGTCCGGGCTGCGAAACAGCTAGGGCATCAAAATTATCTCCTCACCAGTGCCCCCGACTATTCCATTGAGCACTTGCAAGAACTGGCAATTACCAGGCACTTCGAAGGGTCTCCCCTGGTAAAACCCTGGATTTACTACACAACAATTCTAAAATCCCTCATTCAAAATCATCCATACCGTTCTATCGATCGCAAATGGATTGAACCCCATAGCCATAAACTCAATTTTTTGCAGTGGGTTGATGGCTATCTCAATAAAGAAAACGTTTATAAATTCACCCATCTTTACTGCCGTTTTCTCAATCAGGTTTATCCCCTGTTCTTGAAAGACACGGATCTTGTTTTTACGACCTCTCCCCTTAATTTACGGGTTCATAAAGAGGTTGCCCTGGTGCAAACCCTCCATGACATCACTCCCCTCGTCCGGACGGATCATCCGGCTGATGATCCCTTTAATCTGTTTTACCGAAGGGTTCGAGATATGTTGCGCTACTCCGATCTTGTTGTGAGTGTCTCGGAGTTTTCTAAACAACAATTGTTAGAATTATTTCCCCATTTTTCAAACAAAATCATCACGACGTATCAACCTGTACCGATCGACTTAGAAGTAGCCCAGCTTGCAAATGAACCCTCTGTTCAAACGGCACTCTTAAGAAAATATCGATTAGAACCAGGAAACTATTTAATCTTTATTGGTGTATTAGAAACTCGCAAAAATTTAGAGCGCTTAATTGAAGCCTATTTAGTCGTTAAGGATCAGGTTAAGTGTCCTTTAATTCTGGTGGGTTCGTTGGGGTATGGAAGCCAGCCCTTAATTCCCTATTTACAAAATGAAGACTACTATTCCATTCGTCATCTAGGTTATATTCCTACCGTTGACAAATTAGTATTACTCAAAAATGCAACTGCCTTTCTGTTTCCTTCACTGTACGAAGGATTTGGATTGCCCCCCATTGAAGCAATGCAGATGGGTTGCCCGGTGCTTACCTCCAATACTTCAGCCTTACCCGAAATCTGTCGAGATGCAGCTTTGTATGTGAACCCTCAGCGAATTTCCGAGATTGCAGAAGGGATTCTGGCGATCGTCAAACAAGGTTCGGTAAGAGGTGAATTAATCGAAAAAGGATATCAACGAGCCGAGTATTTCAGCCACGAAAACTATCAGCACAGGTTGAGTAAAGTAATTGATCAATTTTAAATAGATTTTTCTGTAATTTAATTATTTATGATGCTGCTTAATTTCATTTGCTCTGCAATCTATCAGTCAAAGCTCAATCTATTGATTCCCTCACTTTAAACGCCTCTTCTCACCCTCTTCTCACCTTCGATTCTTCATGATGCTATCAAGTTCTATCCGAGTCCTTCTGGAGGGGTTTCCGTTAACCTTGAAATTAGGAACGGGAATTCATACCTATGCTGTTAGTTTATTCCGATCGCTTCAACAATCAGACCAGATACATCTCGGATTGTTACTGCTCTTCGACTTGCGACTGAGACAACTGAAGAACCTGACAGAACTAGAGTTCTTAACCCGAGTCGAGACCTGTGATCAATTATTACGAGAGCTACAAAATTTAAGGGTTGCTGATTCCCAAACTGCCAGAAAATATCCAGTTTTGTCAGCTAAATTACAACTTTTATTGAATTACTCTTGCCTTCCTTTTTCGTTATTTGAGCCATTTGAAATTGACAGTTTAACCTCTGCATTTGAATTGGATTTTTTAGAAAATTCACCATTTAATAAATTTGGCTTTGCTTCTTCTTTCAAGCCATCCCTTCATTTTGCGAATCAGTCGCGTCTACAACTTTTGTTCAGAAATTTGTGGAATATCGAAAATATTGTTCGATCGCCCCTCTTAGCTCGGTACTACGATCTCTTTCACTGCCCTCACCTCAGCCCGATCGCCCTTGCCGGAATTCCCCGTGTCACAACCATTCATGACCTGATTCCTCTGCTCCGGCCCGAATTGGTTAGCGATAAGTCCCGACTGGTTTTTGCGAAACTACTCCGCTTCAACCTGCACCATTCGACCCACATCATTGCCGTTTCTGAAACCACCCGTCGAGACTTAATTCAGCATTGCAACGTCCCGCCCGATCGCATCTCGGTCATTTACGAAGCCGCATCGAGCCATTTCAGACCGATTCCCCTCCCCCAGGCTGTTACGCCCTTGCGATCGATCAATCTGCTAGATTCCTCCGGGCAAGTGACTCCCTATTTCCTATTCATTGGGAACATTGAACCCAAGAAGAATCTCAAGCGTCTCCTACTAGCCTTCAAGCAATTTGCTGCCTCGAATCCACAGGGATATCGGCTCGTGATTGTAGGAGCCAAGGCATGGGGATATCGTCCTGTTCAACCTCTTCTCGAGGAATTGATTCAGCAAGGTCGTTTGATCTGGACGGGCTATCTACCCAGTCATTACCTCCCAGCCCTTCTCTCCTGTGCCCGTGCCTTTGTCTTCCCCTCTCTGGTTGAAGGATTTGGCCTTCCTGTATTAGAGGCGATGGCTTGCGGCTGTCCTGTCATCACCTCCCACATTCCAGCCATTACCGAAGTTTGCGGAGATGCTGCCCTTCAGGTCAATCCCCTATCCGTTCCAGAAATTTATCAGGCGATCGATCGCCTCTCCTGGGATGATGACCTGTGCGCCCAGTTGCGACAAAAAGGACTGCGCCGCAACCCGTTATTTAGTTGGGATATTTGTGCTGATCAAACCATGCAGGTTTACCAATCCCTCTGCCATCCCACGCCTCACCTCATTTCTCAAGAGAAGCGAAATTTTGTGTCTCTGCCCAATGCAATCCCAAATCCCAATAAAAAAGGGATGTAGGTTTCCCCCATCCCATACCACGCAAAAGTGAAATTCTAGAACCGATCGCCTCGCTCTACTGGACTAATCCCCGCAAGACATCAATATTTGCCAGGATTGCATAGGCAAAGGCTGCCCCGCCAATTCCTCCAATCAGGAAGCCTCCCGCAAACTCGTTCCACCCCTCTGCCGTCTTCAAGGGATCGGGTGGGTTGGGAGTGGTAATCGTTTGGGTTGGATCGGGAGGATAGCTATTGGCATAGAGGGAAAGGGTAATCGTGAGAATCACAACCAGACCGACTGTAGACAGCAAGCCAGCCAGATTCGCAACATCTGTATCCCGCAATGGACCCAACTTCGCAAAGGGACCAATCAACCAATATCCATGCGCCATCCCAATTTCTAAGGCACGCCGGAAGGGAGATAACCCGCGACGATAGGCAGGTAGGTTATTAATATAAGCTCTCGAAAAATCTGAATTATTAATGGGAGTTGCGAGGTTGCCGTTCTGGGGGTCCAGTGCCGGAAAAACCACTTCCCGATTACGAGGATCTCTAGGATTATCTTTGGATCGATCAACTGCAATGATCATAAATATTTCCCTATCACGAATGGATGGAAGTAAGAAGATCCTACGGAATTGGGGCGATCGACAAATGACACTCAAGACAGGGATTCTGAATCCCCATAACCCTCCTTAAGGTGGAAGAATCACGACCCCTTTTAACCAACCTTAAATCAGACACTTTTTGCATAAGAAAGCCCCCAATCAGGTGCGATCGAGGGCAAATCAAAAGTTAGATTTGTTTGGAAAAATTTGATTGCTTGTAAATAGGTGATGGGGAGAGTAAATCAAATAATAGGTATCAAAAAGATAATCTTCTATTACCCATTACCCATCACAAAAACTTACTTAAACAACAGATGAGGAATTACCTGGAACAATTCAGAAGTGGTCAACCAGTAAGCAGCAAAGGCACCACCGACACCACCGACCAGGAAGCCCCCGGCAAACTCGCTCCAGCCTTCCTTGCTATTGAAAGAATCGGGAGGATTGGGAGTTGTAACAGTGGCAATTGGATTATCCTTCACCACGCTGGCGTAGATCGACAGGCAGATGGTCAGAATCAGAACCAGGGCAGCCGCCTCAATAACTCCAATCAAGTTCGCAAATTCAGAATTCCGAAACTGGCTGGTGTAGGCGAAAGGACCAAACAGCAAATAACCATGAGCCATCCCAATTTCTAGCCCTCTCCGTTGAGCGGAAAGGCCAGCCCGATAGGCAGGCAAGTTATTAATAAAGGCTTTCGTGAAAGGAGATGAATTAATGGGGGTGGCAAGATTGCCAACTTGAGGATCGCCTGCGGGTGAGACAACTTCTAACGTCATCTAAAAATAGCCTCCAATAAAAGACTGGATATCTATGAACTCAGAGATCAACTCAGAGCACTTTTCATCAACTCATGGGAAAGAACAAAGCTGGTATCCGTCCCTTAGGAGGACCGACCCATAACGGGGACTGCCATGAATCGTAATGAAAAGCTTGTCGTGAGATTATTTTAGGGGAGAAGTTTCTCTGGACTACTATCCCACCGCTTCTCGAAAAAAAACTTAATATTCATCCCGCTTAAGACAGAATTCAAGATAGTTCTTAATTTGAGATTGGAATTGATGCAAAAACCCCGACTTCTTTTAGAAATAGAAATCGGGGCTTCATTTTGCAAAGCGTTTTAGGCTTAATGCACTGAGTTTTAATTCTTAGGATGAAAAACCAAGCCATTAAAAAAATGGAATTAAGGGGTCATAGAAAGACCATCAGGAAAGGCTTTATTGATCAGAATAAAGGCTGTTAAGGCCAAACTCACAAATAGAACCGCTAAAACAGGTGCATTCGACAAATACCGACCGAAAAATTTTCCTTGCATACGATCGCCCTTACTAAAAGAATTTTGTTGACGTGCAGTTTACGAAACCTAGCGGGGGGAAACGGGGATTTCCGTATCCTTCGCCTGAATCTCACCCGATAAAATTTCCTTGAACGCAATCAAGGGCCAGAGGAGCGCACCGATAAAGCACTGGATCGCAAGGGGCAAATCAATCTGCACCTCTTTGAATTCCGGTTGATCGGTCTCATGCACCTTCGCTAGATAGGTCCGTCCGGCCCAACCTAGCCAACCCGCCAGGTAGAGGAACAGTAACCCCGGCAGGGTGAAGTCCCCAATGTGGCTGAGGCGACCGTCCGTAATCAGGCGGGGCAGTCCGTCAGGCCCGCAGAGGAAATCCTGGTAGCTTTGGAACCGGGCTTCTGTCCGGGCGATGCGACCTTTGATCAGTGCCGCAGACTGGCTATTGGAGTCATACTGTCCCAGTCGGGCTTGTTGGCCCTGCACACTCACTTCCAGGCGTTGTTGAAAGGCGGGCACTTCCCGGCAGGGAACTAGCCCTGCAACATCCGCAGATGCCGCAGGAGCGAAGCCCATCCATAAACAGAGGACAAGCAACAGGGTAAAGAGTTTTTGCATAGAATTGATTCCTGAGTCAATTGCTATGGTTTACTCTCCGGTTTCCTGTTAAAAAGTACATCTACCTCAAGGTATTGATAACGAGCACAGGATGGCTTGTTTCCTCTTCCCCAAGGCATACTTCAAGACTTTCAGTACGCCCCTTAAATCTATCTTTTTGATGAGTTGAAGATGAATGAAGCCCCGTTATCCTGGCGGTGTAAGAGTGATATTCAGGTTATTAAGGAGTCTTCAAAGGGGCGATCGATCAACCAGGGTGATTGACGAAGCGCTTCCACTCCTATCGGGGGCATCTGCCATTTTTTGAAAAAATAAAATAAACAATATAAGAAAAAGCTCACTGATCTTTAAACCAGTGAGCGATCATCTCATCGATTAATTCCTAAAAGAATCTCGATTAAAAGGCCTGCCAATTAAAAAGTCTGCGAAAAAGCAGCATGAAATCAATTGTCGAATAAACTACCGAATCATCGGATGGAACAGCAAGTCCGGGAAAATTCGGTTAAATTCGATCAGAATGGTTGCCGTTAGAGATAACCAGACAAGGGCCAATACCGGGGCCGTGGAAAGGTACTTCAGAAAATATTGCATGAACAGTTCTCCCACCAATTAGCAGAATAAGCGGAATAAATTGTGGTCT
>JANRKG010000465.1:0-3250 GCA_033763635.1 Leptolyngbyaceae cyanobacterium bins.59 | reverse complement strand
TCGCAGAGAGAATACCGCTTGTCACCGTGTAGTCTTCCCCCATCGGCATCCCGATCGCAATTACCGCTTGACCAACCAGTGCATCTCTGGAACTACCGATTACAAGCGGTGGCAAAGTTCCCTTGGAAACCGCCAACACTGCCACATCCTTTCCCTGATCCAGACCGACCAGCCTGGGCTGAAGAGCCTTGCCTTGGCGATCGGTCAAAATGATGTCGTTTGGGTTCTGAATGACATGGGCATTGGTTAAGACTGTAGTTGAGTCGATCGCAAACCCTGTACCAAAGGAACTGCCCGACTGAACCTTCACGATCGAAGGCATCACCTGCTTCACCAAGTCAGGCACAGGCAATTCCTGGGGTTCTGAAGGGTCCAACCCGATCGGTTGACTATTCCACCAGACCAGCGCATTCACAGCCACTCCTGTCACGACCAAACCCGTCAGCAGCCCTAACCGCTGTCTTCCTCGATGGCGGAGGCTGGTTCTCATGCCCGACCTCCCACCGCAAATCGCGATCGGAGTTCGTCAATATATTTGCGGGCGGTCTGTTCATTGCCACCATTGAGGTAAATCCTGGCCCGTGGGTCACTCTCAGGCAGTTGGGGTTGGTCAATCAACGATTGCAACGACTCAACCTGATAGCTCTGCTGTTCCGTTGGCGACAAGAAGCGATCGCCTGCGACGGCTGCATACAGCCGCCGATTGGGAATCTTCCGGTTGGGATTTTGCTGGTTGTAGCGCTCTACTTTCTGAATCAGATCCCACTTGGCCCGTTCCAGGGAGTGTTGAACAGCAGTCCCATTCGTCACTGGTGACCAGGGATCTTCCAGGTCGGGAGATGGGTGACAGATTGCCGTTCCCTTCAGCTGTGGATTCGTAGTAAAAGGAATCAGGTCACTGGGAAGCAACGCAGGACGCATCCCCTGGAGCGTGGCTTCTCGCAGTTCATGCAGCACTTGATAGAGATGGTCGTCTTCTGGATCGTCCGGCACAAAGAAACTCTGGACCCTCGTAATCTTCCGGCGACAACTTCCAACCTTCACCAGAGCATCTCCATCTCCCAGCAAGGCACTGGCTAATTCGCTGGTGCCGTTCGTTTCCAACACCAAATCAGCGGCAGCCTCACTGCACTGAAAGAGAATTTTTTCAGACAGATTATTGCGGGTTGCCGGAGTCACCGCATACTCCCGACTGGGATATTGAGTGCTGATGTCCCAGTAAATTCCCGTGCTGCGCGTCAGACCCGTCAACTCTTCTGCAATGCGAGACACTTCCGCAGGATCTTTGCTTTCTCGCTTGGTGTGATTGGGTTCATCCCAAATGACCCAAATCAGGGGAATGGGATGACTCGCAGACTTCCGGTTGTATTGCAAAATATCCGTCACTCCGGCCCTGGCGAATAGCTCGTTACGCCGTTTGTTCTCTTCCAGCAACGCTCTCAAGAACCCCAGAATGAGTGACCCCTCTGTTACCAGGTGAATCAATCCGGCAAAGGGCATGAACGTCACTTGCTTGAGGTCGATCGCATACACCACGAGTGTCTCAGGGGTATGATGCAATAACGCCTGCACCAACCTTGCCCTCAAGCTGGCACTCTTCCCCGAATCCGGCGACCCCACACTGAACACCCCCTTCTTGTGTTCGATCAGGACGGGCTGATTTCGTAAATCCAGCCCAAAGGTCGTAATCAAGGGTTCTCCGGGCAAGGCTTTCGGTGCGTAATGCACTAACCACTGAATCCGTTCCGATCGGGTCCGCAGTTCCGTTGGACCATTCCATTGACTGTACAACCAGGGCAAGAGCAAAGCAGGAGTCCATTGCTCCTTGGGAATATGAACCTCAAAACGGCCTTCAGGAGTTCCGTCCTCCAGCCGCACCCCCTGGGCAATCACGATGCGAATTTCCTCTGGATTCAACCCCACCAGCGCCAGTTCATACCGCCGCTTCTTGATTTTGTCGGGCAAGTCCCCTGCTTTCCAGGAGAAGACCAGCAGATTGAACCGACTGTTTTCTCCCAATTCATAAGGAAGATAACGAACACCTGCGTGACCATATTGGGCAAATACTTCCGCGATCGCATGTCCTAAACTGACATCGGCTCGTTCCAGAGTTGGTGAGGGGGACACGGGCGCAATCCCAGTAGGCCGCGTGGGTGCAGGGCTTTGGGGTGTTGTCGTCTGTAAAGCAGTCGTGCCTGGATGTCTTGCTTCGATAGCCGATCGCTTCCACTCTGTCTCCTGGGGAACGGGTGTCCTTGCAGGCTCCCATAGTTTCGCCATCTCATTCTTGGAAATATTGAAGTAGGCAGCCAGTTGCAACAGCACATGGCTAAAGTCGTTTCTGACCGCAGACTTAGGCATGGCATAGAGCGATGACAGCACCACCGGCACCAGTTGACGAAAGACGATCGCCCCTTGCGCTTTGTCGTCCTTGTAAGACTCGTACAGTTTCCTGGCAGCCGCAATGAGCACCGCAGCCTGTTGCTCCGGTTGCTGGCAATGGGCAGCGGCCTGGAGTTCCTGAGCAAGATCAAAGGGTGAGATGACGGCTGATGGGTAGTAAAGCAATGCGGCTGCGTCCATTATTTGGCTCTGGGAAAAGGAGTCGTTGGGGTTGTCAGGTCAGGAATGTTTCCCTTAAGGGGAGCCAGAAAGACAGGTTGGAACGGAAGCGCGATCGCCCAGCCCAGCAAAAGCGTGACGACAACAGTTTTTGGGGTTCGCAACTCTCTCCACTGACAAAGCCCCAGAAGACTCAGCAGTATCCAGGGACAGCAGAGGGGGGAAAGCAACAGAGCCAATACGACACCGGGTCCAGAGGCTAGAGTTGCCATTGTCACTTTCCCAACCGCAATCACCAGAAAAGCATTCGCCCAGGGCAGTAACACTACGCCAATCCCCGGTAGTCCTTCTGGATTCTCTTCCCGGTACTCATACGCTTCGTAATCCGGTTCCTGGGGTTGATGCGGTGCTGGTCGAGGAATGGGAAGTTGAGTCGTTCTGGCAGGAGTAGGAGAGGCAGACACAGGAGCAGGGGCAACTGTTCGGGGGCGAACTAAGCGGGTCGGCTGTCTGGGAGCGGGATTTGGCTCTGGAGTCCCAAACAAATCATCGATCGCCTGTTCCGATAACCCTTGCGGCGGAAGTTGAGTGGATGGGGGCTGATGGCGGTTTTGCATGACGGGTCCTCTAAGGGGGCGGGGGGGCTGGAATGACATCAGGGGCAGGGGACGCTTTTCGCGGCTGAGGG
>JANRKG010000464.1:0-7684 GCA_033763635.1 Leptolyngbyaceae cyanobacterium bins.59 | reverse complement strand
GAGAAACGTATCAACCTGATCGTGCCGGGTATCAGTTTACCTGGGCCGAGTTAGAAGCCCTGGACGAGCGCGGCCTTCTCGTGCATCACAACGACCATTGGGGGCTGCGAATTGTACGATCGGGCGATCAACTCCTGTTTTTCCCCCGTGTGTGCCTTCATGAGGGAGCCTGTCTGGATCAGGCAGCCATTCGGCAAGAACGTATCCTCTGTCCCTGGCATGGACGGGCTATGCAGCCGATCGCCATGATTCACTTATCTCGACAAGCCGATGGAATGCAAGTGACTGAAGTAGAGCATCACCGCATCAAAACCAGCCCTCAAGGAATTGAGGTTATTTTCAAGGTGCGATCGGGCCAACCCGTTGGATAAGATCGATAGGCTGTACCTCGTGGAATTTTTTGTAATTGATTGACCCCCGCCCATCCACTGAACGGGTCAAGATATCCACAAAGGCATGATCGAATAGGATTTCCTGGGCAACAAAGGAATGACGGGCGTGAATGGTCTGGGAAACGGTGGCATCCAGCCCTGTGAGCGTCACAATAATCTCTACAAGGTCATCCCGCAAAGAATCGGGAGTAGCTCCGTAGAGAGGGCTGTGTTCATCGATCGTGTGCATCACCGTCCAGGTGAGAGCAAAGATAGGGGTCCGGCTCCGCACCAGCCTCAAATCATGGAGCCGTCGCATCACAAGCCCTTCTTTCGAGACTTCATCCCGAATCAACGTCGCCCGAAGTTGCGCCTCGACGATTTGGTTATGTCGTTGATTCGCCGCTCGAAACATGAGGGTCGGGACTCCGTTGTGGGACGCAATCACCGCAACATTGCTGAACAACACCCGTGCTGTGGGAATCGAGAACCGGGCAAACATCAATCCAGTCGCCATCGCAACCCCCAGTAGGCCCACCAAGGATTCGATCGTCACCAGAATATCGGCGTAGACTGTTGCCGGATGCATGGCTCCGTAACCGATCGTCGCCATTGTCTGCACACTGAAAGAGAAGGCATCGATAAAGGAGCCAGGTTCCGCATTATTGATATTGCCTTCACCAATCAGATAGGCCAGGGCAAACAGAGCGTTACTTCCCAAAAAGAGAAGCAGGATCACGCCGAGCAGGGCGGGCCAGGAGAGGGTCAACAGCAGGTGATAGGGATCAGTCCACCAGATGTAGGAATCCCCAACTCGCACGACGGTCGATCGTCCGTCTCGGTTGATAAAGCGGGGATAGGCAGGGGGAGAGGGCTTCTGACTCATGGCATTACTTTACCGAAGCCAGGTCTTTGCTCGCCTCCAATTGAGTTTCAGGTAATAAATCTTCACCAGTAATCAGTCGTGCGCCCCGCTTACGAGTCACGTAGTTCCATCCCCACTGAATCAAGACAATCAACTTATTGTCAAATTCAATTAAGTAGTAAATGTGCACGAGGGACCAGATCAACCAGGCCAGCAGCCCCGTGAACTTCATAAAGCCCAGATCGACTACGGCAGAATTGCGCCCAATCACCGCCAAGCTGCCCATGTGGATGTAGTTGAAGGGTGACAGGGTTTGTCCTGCGAGTTGTTGTTGAAGGAGATTCGCAACGTACTGCCCTTCCTGCATGGCAACCGGAGCCACTCCGGGAAGGGGGTTTCCATCGGGATGGGCATAATGGGCCAGATCCCCTACCACAAAGATCTCTGGATAGTCTGGTAGGGAGAAATCTGGTTCCACGATCACCCGCCCCACGCGATCGAGGTTGGCCCCGGCCCGATTCGCCAACACCTGCCCCATCGCAGAAGCCCGTACCCCTGCCGCCCAGAGGATCGTTTTTGCTGCCAGAGTTTCCGTTCGCTCGCCCGATCGCAGCGTCACTACCTCATCCTGAATATCCGTCACCAGAGTTTTGGTGCGAACCGTCACCCCCAACCGCTTCAGGGAAGTTTCCGCCTCTGCCGATAGCTCAGGAGCGTAGGGAGGCAACAGTCGTTCCATGCCTTCCAATAACAAAATACGGGTTTCCGAGGTATCGATGCTGCGGAAATCCCGCTTCAGGGTGCTAAAGGCCAATTCTGCCAGGGCACCCGCCAGTTCCACTCCGGTAGGGCCGCCCCCCACCACCACAAAGGTCAGCCACGATCGCCGCTTTTCCGGGTCCAGTTCTTTTTCCGCCGCCTCGAAAGCCAGGAAGATACGCCGCCGCATTTCTAGCGCATCTTCGATCGTTTTCAGACCGGGGGCCACCCGCTCCCACTCGTCTTTTCCAAAATAGTGATGACTGACCCCGGTTGCCACGACCAGGCGATCGTAAGGAACTTCCCCACTATCCATGATGACCTTCCGTTCATCGGGGCGAATATCCAGGACTTCCCCCATCAACACGCGCGTATTCTGATTCGCGTTCAGCACAGCCCGTAACGGGGAAGAGATGTCTCCAGGGGAAAGATTACCCGTTGCGACTTGATACAGAAGCGGTTGAAAGAGATGAAAGTTGCGTTTGTCAATCAGCGTGACGTTGATGGGCGCTTTACCCAATTCCTTAGCCGCATACAGTCCGGCAAATCCACCGCCGATAATGACGACATTCAGGCGTTCATTCTGAGGGTCCATAACTGACATAAGCCCGATCTCCGCACTTTACGATCGACAGCAATGATTTGAAGTTTCTAACATTCATTAAGTATCGTAAATTGTAATCGTTGCGATCGGTGTCGAGAGTCACGTTCTGACGAATCTCTGCCCCTGGATTGAATGGGCACGACCGAAGCATAAGGCGTTGCATTGGAACTTTAGAGAGCAGGGCGAAACAAAGAATGAGAAAACTGTGTTAATGCGGTTAGGAAATTTCCAGAAAACAATTTCCCCGCTGGTTTCGGCTTCGCTCAACCAGCATCTGTAACCTGAGCGGAGTCGAAGGGCAACCCATCGGTAAACTCTTTTCAAAAAAATCGCCTTAACCAGTGTCTTTTAAAGTCAGTGAGCTAACACAGGAGATTCAACCTTGATTTTAGAATGCCACCATTCCTGCTGTTCTGCCGAAAGTTTGACGTGATAGAGGGTAATCACTAACGGTTCCGATCGGGCACCCCGCCCGATAATTTCCACTGCATAGGAAGGATGGTTGCGGGTCGAAATGTCTGCAATCAAACGTCTGCCAATTCTGCGCCAACTGGGTTCCTTACTGCGCCACTCTAGACGGCAACTGGGCCAGGGCAGTTGCTCACGATCGAACAATCGACAACAGGGACCGATCACACGATAGGCAAACTGGGCACCGGGGCTGTAGAAAATCTGCCCATTGGCAAAAGGATGTTCGAGGGGATGAACAACAGATTGTTCGACGGAATGAGTCACTTGAGCAAAACGCACCAGAACAGCGATTCATCATATTTTGACGTATCACTGAGAAAAAATCGCATCCTGCTCTGGATTAAACACCAGGTCGTAATCGAACACAAACGATCGGGCGTGACGAATCACACTGAACCCAAAATTCGTGACAACTTCTGCGGGAAAAGTAGCAATCACCAACTCCACCAATTTTTTACTACTCACCTCAGGCGCTTGCACAAAATAACCGCGCTTCGCAAAAAACTTTTTTTCATCTTTCGGCACAATAATGCCATTGATCTTGTGAGCGTGCTGAATGGGCCGGATGTACAGACTCAGAAACTCTTCCTGATTTCTTTGCAAACGGTAGAGCCGTTCATGTTGCAACCAACTCATGCAAAACATCATTTTCAAGAGTTCAAATCCCAGGATGTAATTGAACACATTGTTGCGTTCTTCCGGGTTAGTGGTGAGCCTTAAGGCCGCTTCCAGATAGAGATCGGGTTGCCGATGTAAATCCTGGGCCGAGTGAATATAAAACTGGCGAATGTAGCCCCGCAAGGTTTCTTCCGTTAAATCCGTTTTGATCGAAAACTGTTTGAGATACCGCTTCACACGGCGACGGGTATCTTTATCCTCTAGCATTCTAGAAACCAGCCCATCTGCCGTATAGTCATCCAGAAACTCAGCCCTCACATCCGCAGGAGCCGCACTGATTAAATGACATAGAGATAAGACATAGCGACGGTGTTCCCAGGGCAAACCTTCAGCCCACCTGCGTACTTCAGGGGGAAGTTTGGCAAGAATGCTGTCCGTATTGGGGAAATCAACCAGATGGGCGGAATCGGAATCGGGATCAGCCATAGGAGTGTAAGAAGTCGGCGATCTTTTTTACTACTTGCTACTACTATACTTTTCCCCGTTTTTTCACCCAAAGGGGTGTTTCTACACTTATTAGAACTCATCCGCTTCTTCAAAAAACTTCCACTCCCCACTCGCCAAAGTTATAGTTTGGGAGAAGCAAATCCTCTCTGCTCCCAATGGTTAGACCTTTCATCCCTCAATCTTCTCTGGGTGCCTTGCTACTTCTGTGCGTCAGTCTGAGCACAGCTTGTACTGGGGAACAAGCTGCCTCACCCCCACCTCCGACCCCAACGATCGCCCCCACCCCCACTCCGATTGTTCAAGCTCCCGTCCCCCAGCAACCACCCACTCCCCAACGCCCAACCCCCAACCCCCAGCCCGCAGCCGAGACCTACCCGATCGCCCTGGATGTTGCCGAGGGTGCAACCGTGGTGAGTCGATCGGCCCAATCCCCCAGCGATTGGGCCTTAGTGGCAAGCCAGTGGGAAAATGCGATTCGGTTGATGAAGACAGTTCCTTCCTCCAGTCCCCAGGCGGCGAATGCCCGACGCAAAGTGACAGAATACGAGCGGGAACTGGCCAATGCCCAACGACAGGCAAAGCTTTCAGCAGAAGCCACCCCAGAGTCATCTATTCAAGGATTATCTCTGCATCTAAAGAAAGTCGGTGCGAAGATGTACGGTGCTTTCTGGTGTCCCTATTGTTCGCGCCAAGAGGAAGACTTCGGCAAGTTTTTCGCAAACGTCACCTACGTGGAGTGCGATCCGCGTGGCAAAAATCCCCAACCCCAGGTATGTCGAGATGCCGGAATTGTCGGCTTTCCAACCTGGGAGGTTAACGGGCAGTTTTTGCGGGGCTACCAATCCTTAGAAGAACTGGCAACAGCTTCGGGTTACAAAGGCCCTCGGCGGTTTTAGGGTTCCGTTAGTGATCAAGGAGCAATATGCGTCGAATCCCCTGGGCTTTGCTGCTGACGATCGCCCTCCTCAGCTTCCTGATTCTTCTGGTGAACCGGGGTCCGGTGGCAGAGGCAATCGTGCGGCTTTTGGGTCCAGTGGAACTGGCCTACCGTCACTGGTTGAAGGAACAACCCCTTGAAAACCCCCTGATTCTACTGCCAGGGGCATTTTTAGGAGGAACGATCGCCAGTGTCTCCCCCTGCATCCTGTCCCTCCTGCCTGTGAACCTCAGTTACATCGGTAGCACTGCACTAACCACCCGTCGGGAAGCAGCCCGCAAAGCGGGCCTGTTTGTCGCCGGAACTATCACCGTTTTAAGTGTAATGGGACTCTTTTCGTCGATTGCAGGGGCACTGCTGGTCAGCCATCGCGGATATGTCAGTCTGGCGGTGGGTGCCCTGATGGTCCTGTCGGGCCTGACCTTGATGGAAGTTTTCAAGTTCCGACTGGACTTCAAAGGGCTTCCCCTCACCCAACCCCATCCCTATCTCGTCGGGATGGCCTTCTCCCTGGTGATTTCCCCCTGCACCAGTCCCGTTTTTCTCACGGTCCTCGCTGCCGCCGCCGCAACAGGGAACTTTCTCCTCTCAGCCCTGACGATGGTGAGCTATGGTCTGGGCTATACCCTGATTATTTTCCTGTGCAGTTTATTTACTGGACTCGCACGGCGCACCCGTGTCCTGCTGCACCATACAGCCTTCATTACCCGCATCGCCAGCGTTGCCCTGATCCTGACGGGAGGATATTACATGATCGATGGCTTTTCCTGGTTCTGGCCGCGATCGTAAGATTTAGAAGTATTGCCATTCCTCCCACGCTCTAATTCTATGAATTATTCATTTCATTCCTTCATAAACCTTTGCCAGCGTGCGGCGCAGTCTCTTTTCCTGACCCTGCTGGCTGTTCTATGTGTTCAGGGAATTGTCCTTCCCGCCGGAGCAACAGGCGTGTATGACATGCCTCCCTTTGCAGCGGATACCTGGGTGTTAGACCAGGCAGAAGTATTAAGCCGCATCAGCGAAAGCAAGCTAACAAGCGACCTGGCAGCCCTGGCGCAAAAAACAGGCAATCAAGTCCGATTTGTGACAATTCACCGTTTGGACTATGGAGAAACACCCGAAACGTTCGCCAAGCAATTGTTTGAAGCCTGGTTTCCAGAAGCCGAGGATCGGGCAAATCAAGCCCTAGTGGTTCTGGATAACGTGACCAATGGAGCCGCGATCGTCTCTGGAGACAAGGTAAAAGCCAACCTGCCTGAAGACATTGCAACTAGCATCACCCAGGAAACCTTGATGGTTCCCATCCGTAAGGGAAACTATAATCAAGGCTTTCTGGATGGTAGCGCCCGCCTCGTCACCGTTCTATCGGGTGAAGCAGATCCCGGCCCTCCAGTGGTGGCCGATACCGTGAAGACTGAAGGGACGTTCCGGAAGGCTGAAGAAACGAATGCCACCAGTGCCGCGATCGTCGTTGGGGGTCTTCTCATTCTCGCAACTGCGATTCCGATGGCAACGTACTATTTCTATCAGTACATGCAATCTCGGTAAGGGGTAATAGGGAATGGGTAATAAGGCGATTTCTTGAAAAGAATTTACCCATGAGTTGCCCTTCGACTTCGCTCAGGGCACGAACGCTGGTTGAGCGAAGCCGAAACCAGAGGGGAAATTGTTTTCTAGAAATCTCCTAAGCCCATTAACCATTACCCATTTGCTCCGGCAACATCACAGTAAACGTCGTTCCCTTTCCTATCTGACTTTCAACTTGAATCTGACCGTGATGGTTCTCAACAATTGCCCGAGCAATTGCTAACCCAAGCCCCGATCCTGTGGTTTTCGGGGCTTCTTTTTGGGCAGTACGGGCTGGATCGACCCGATAGAAGCGATCGAAGAGTTGGGGAATGGCTTCTTCTGGAATACCAACACCCGTATCCCGAATTTTGACTTGCAAATGGGCATGGTTGGGCCGTCCAAGACGCTGCAACTCGACCTGAACGCTGCCTCCCGCAGGAGTATACTGAACCGCATTGGCTAACAGATTGGTGAATAATCGAGCCAGTTGATCTCGATCGCCCTGCATCTGAAATTTTGGGGCCGTTTGAGAAGTCGCAGGGGAGTCTAGAGACAGAGTTAAATTTTTCTCAGTGGCAATGAGTTGCTGTTCTTCAGTGACATCTTCTAAAAGGTCATCCAGGGCGATCATTGTCCAGTTCGGTTGAACGATGCCACTATCTTGACGGGCTAGAAACAGCAAGTCATCCACTAACCGTCCCAGCCGACGGGTCAGCCGCTCAATCACCCGCAGTTGGTGCTGCTGGAAGGGTAAATCGGGATTCGGGTCTGCAAGGGCAACCTGCACATTCGTCTGGATCGTAGCGATTGGATTCCGCAACTCATGGGACGCATCTGCTGTGAATTGCTTGAGTCGCTGATAGGATTCCCGCACAGGTTCGATCGCTAACCCGGACAAAAACCAGCCTATCCCAGCCACCGCCCCGACCATCAAACCCGTTCCCAAACTCAAATCGAGAATTAATTGACGAGTCGGCTTCGTC
>JANRKG010000463.1:0-12843 GCA_033763635.1 Leptolyngbyaceae cyanobacterium bins.59 | reverse complement strand
ATCGGGATGAATGATCCGAAACTCCACGTTATATTCTGCTTTTCCTAATACTGTCTGCTGGATGATGGTTTCGATTGCCTCACGATCGTCGGGATGCAGTGCATTTGCCCAAGTTTCGTACACAGTCGAGGTATGCAGGTGTGGATCAACTCCATAGAGTTCATGCATCCGCTCATCCCACAAAAGTATATTTTGAGGAATGTTCCATTCCCAGCAGCCAAATTCTCCAGATTTGAGAGCTAACGCGAGCCGTTCCGAAATTTGTTGCAGTTCTGCTTCGGCTTGTTTGCGATCGGTGATGTTAATGTGACAACCAATCATCCGCAAGGGATTGCCTGCTGCGTCCCATTCAATGACCTGTCCTGAACAAATCACCCACACGACCGAACCGTTCTTATGGCGATATCGCACTTCGTTGTAGTAGGAAATTTCTCCTCGGCTCTGGATGTGACGATCGAAACACGCAAAAACAATCGCCAGATCTTCTGGAAGGATCAGATTTTGCCAGGTTTCCGGGAGATTTGGCAGTTCGTGATCTTCGTAGCCAAACATTTTTTTAAAGCCTGGGCTGAGGTACTCGCGATCGTTCGCAATATCCCAATCCCAATAACCTGCCAGGACAATATCGAGAATATGTTCTAATAGCTTTAATTCCAGGCTCGTTTTTTCGGCTTGTTGTCGTTCGAATTCTGACCGTTTACGATCGCTAATATCGCGAACCATAAACAGCACCTCATCGTTGCCACTCTTGATCACCCGGACTTCTTCATACCGGGCCTGTTCTCTCAACTGAATTTGTTGTTCATAAACTTGCAACTCTCCCGTTTTTAGGGCGAGGTTTAAGTAGTGCAACTGTCGCTCGGCGATCTCCGTTGGTAAGAGATCCATCATTGCCTGATGAGTGGGATTGATATCTTGCGGAATCACATCAAAGCTGTGATCTTGCGTGACAAACTCGCGATAGGTTCCATCGCTCCCGACCCGAAACATGAGATCCGGAATCGCTGACAGGACGGCGCGCTGTTGGGCTTCACTCTGGGCCAGTGCCAATTCAACTTGTTTGCGTTCACTAATATCAACCACCATGCCTAAAGCGCCAAAGTATCGCCCCGACTCGTCAAACATGGGATTTGTGGACATCAAAACCCAAACATCGGTGCCGTTTTTATGCCGAAGCTTAAATTCATGTTGCTCAGCAATTCCCTGTCGTCGTCGCTCCACATTTTGAGTTGCGGTTGAGCTATCTGCCAAATCCATAAAGTCGAAGATGGATTTGCCTAAGAAATCACTGACGTGATACCCCAGCATTTCAGCCATTCTAAAATTCACAAAACTGGTTTTGCTGTCAGCATCCACAATCCAGATACCTTCAATGGCTGTTTCAATAATCTGGCGATATTGAATTTCACTCTGGCATAGCGCTGCTGCGGCCCGGTTTCGCTCAGTCACATCCCGCACAATCACCAGGCACTCATCCGCACCACAGGGGATTAAGCGTATTTCCTCATCACAGAGAACACCATTTTTAGGAATTTGATGCTCCCAGATTTGCAACTCACCTGTGCTTAGGGCTTGCTCTACCCGTTGCATCTGATGTTGAAGAACATCCGGAGGGAGAATTTCGGAGATGTGCTGTTTGATAGGGAGAAAGGTGCCTACCTCAGCATCCGCAGGGGGGATAAAGTCGTAGCAGGTGCCATCCCTTCCAACCCTCAGAAGCAGATCGGGAATTGCCCTGAGAAGGGCGCGGGCTTTGGCTTCACTTTGGCGGAGTTGTTCTATTAAGGTCCGATCGTCAGGAAGGCTTGCGGGGGGCTGGCCCCTGGGCTCTCGCCTCTCTTCCCATTTCGGTTGAGTTGGAGTAGTGGGGGGAAGGGCAGTCGTCAGGGATAGGCTCTCCAGGGTCATAATCCCCACGAGAGCATCCTGATCATTCAGAATCGGCAGATAGCGAACGGGCGGTTGGAGTAAGGCCATCGCCATTGCTGGATCAGTCAGGCTGGATTCCCGCAGGGTCATCACCGGATGGGTCATTACCTCCCCGACTGACAGATTCTCCAGGTCTTGCTGTCGAGCATTTAAGCGCACCACATCCCTTTCTGTCAGAAGACCCACGACCTGTCCCTTTTCGACCACCACCATACATCCTGCCCGTATCGCATGATGATGTTGATTCCAGGGGTTCGATTCCTGCCAGGATTTTGAACTGGAAATGAGTTGGGAAGCCGCACGATCCATCAAAACGATCGCCGCCTGCACGGTGGTTTTTGGTAAAATCACCAGGGGTTCGCGCACGATAGCAGCGTAAAGGGCTTGGGAGGTGCAATCCAAAGCGTGAGGAATCATGGGAGATAGGACTTTATCTACAGTATTCCCTCAATTGAAAACAAATGAAAATCAAAACAAATGAAAAGAAAATTTTGATCCGATCGCCCAAAAAGTTTGAGGATCAGGATTTCACTGAGATGACATCCACCCAACCCCGATATTGCTCATCCCGACCCTCTGTAATGGCCGTTAAGTGAGTCCGGAGCCGCTCTGTAATCGGGCGATCGGTGGGGAGGATAGAACTCTCAATCCGGTTCACGGGAGAAATGCGGGCAGCGGTTCCCGTCAGGAAAACCTCCTCTGCAATTAAGAGTTCGGTGCGATCGACGGGCCGTTCCACGACGGAAATCCCCAAATCCCGCGCCAGGGTGATCACACTATCCCGCGTGATCCCTTCCAGAATGTCCTGCTCCACACCGGGGGTAATCAGGGTACCATTTCGGACCATGAAAATATTCATCCCAGAGGCTTCGCTGACTTTGCCCTGAGCATTGAGCATGATCGCCTCATCAAATCCGGAGTCCACCGCTTCCGTTTTTGCCAGGGCTGAGGTCAGGTAAGCTGCCGAGTGTTTTCCTCTCAATGGCAAATTATCATCGGTTTGTCGTCGCCAGGAACTAATCCGACAACTGACCCCTGTAGCAGGTAAATAATCATCCAGGGCGATGCCATAGATTAACAGGCTCTTTTCAACCTGGTGTAACCGGGGAGCAATCCCCAACCCGGAGGTGTAGATCAGGGGGCGAATGTAGAAGGGGCGATCGGGCTTGTTCCGCTTCAAAAATTCAACAATCGCTGTTTTAATCGTTGCTGCCGAAATATCATGGTGTAAAAATCGGGCACTCTGGCTCAACCGCTGACAGTGACGCTCCAGACGAAAGAGCAACACCTGACCGGGATTTTGGGGGTCGGGGAGACCCCGCAAGCCACCGATGGCTGCCGTCCCATAATGAAGTGCGTGGGTGGCGATCGAAAGCTTGGCATCGACAAAGGGAATAAACTCGTTCTGAAAGTAGGCGATCGGAAGGAAGGAGTCCATACGGTAGGGAGCAGAAAGGATGAACTCTTCCCACCATACTACAGTGCGTTGAAACAAAAAAGGATAGGGCAGAGGGCAGAGGGGAAATGCCTACAACACAAAAACAAACTACAAAATACAAACCCCGGTAGAAGGCTACCAGGGTCAAGGGTTGTATTTCAATGAATCACTCAATAGGGTGGACAGATACTTACAGCGCTATGCTCATTCTGCTGTTCTAGCAGTTCTATCGATCGTTTGTTCACACTTCAATTCGTTTTTGAATTCACAGACTTAATTTGCAAATACTTTGCAAATACTTTGCAAATCTTTTATGCATTCCTCCATACTTAACGACATGCACCAGACGTGACTAGTTAAAAGTGATTCACAACACATGGTTAGGATCTCTGCTGTGGTACTCAAACTATAAAAAGGTTGGAACAAGTCAAAATCAGAATAAGCTAAAAGTAAAACCCAAGTTCAAGTAGAATTTGAATACTCTACTGATTCTTGTTTTGAACTTTTTTCTTGCCTTGATTCCCCTTCGTCTTAGTGGACCACGCACGCTCCATCCAAACTGAAGACCGTCACATTAAATTAACTAAACAAATTAACTAAACATTAACTAAAGCATTAACCAAAGTTAGCTCAGTCAAACGACCGCTGAAGGAATTGAAGTTACCTTAGAGCGGATTTCAGAGCGGATTTCAGAACGAACTTCAAAACGAATCAAAAATGAGTTGATGAGTAAAATATTGAACTGATCTCAATAATTAACATCACCTACTAATTTACGAACAGTAACAAGCGAACAGTAACAAGCAAAAAGAGTGAACAACAGATGTTTTACTGTAAGGGGTTTGAGGGAGGAGGCATTGCCTCAAAACCAGTTCTTTCTGATGCCTGAATTTAGAATAACAGTTTCCTCCCTGCTCTCATAGGGGCATTAACAGAAGTTTATTAGTCTTAAGGGTTGATGACAAACAGATTAAGAAAAAGGGATTTGATGGATGAAATTCCCCGATTTTGCCTACCTTAACCTAATGAATTGTTTCAAAATTAAAATAAGAATCGCTGAGGTGATACTCACCATCGTTGATTGCATCGCGATTGGTTACTGTTAAATCACTTAAATCACCTTTATTGAAGGGGCATGCTACTTTTTAGGATTGCTTTTCTAGTCAAGTTTCAACCAACGTCTTCTGCCATTGTCCAGGCATCCCTTCTCTGCCCTGGCAAAGATTGCTAGTAGGGGTTTTGGGATGGGATTACAGGTTGCACAGCGAGTTAACGAAATAGGCATCAGGAACATATTTTTCTATGAAAAGCTCCAATTCCCCCGAACCTTTACCCATCGCGGAGCCACTCAACCATTCGCCCAGCCAAGTTAACAACCCCATTGAGCGTGTCCCCCAAGATCCCCAGTTCATCGAACAGGTGTTGCAAAACTTGCCCGGAGTGGTTTACCTGTTTGATGCGATCGCCCAACAACCGATATACGTCAGTGCTCAGATGCGATCGTTGTTAGGGTATTCCCTGGAAGAGGGGATGGCGATGGGTTCGGAGTTTACGGCTAAGGTTATGCATCCGGAGGATCGAGCAAGGTTACCTTACCATTTGGAGCAACTCGATCGCATTCCATCGCATGAGTCCCTTGAATTTGTGTACCGGATGCGTCGTGCGAATGGAGAGTGGCTCTGGTTTTCCAGCCAGGATCGGGTGTTTCGTCGCACCCCGGAGGGGCAACTTCACCAGGTTTTGGGAATTGCCCAGAACATTACAGAACGGAGACGCGCAGAGTTGGCTCTGCGGGAAAGTCAGCGACGCTACCAAGACCTGGCAGAGGCCATGCCCCAGATTGTGTGGACTGCGGATGCGTCCGGGGCGATTACTTACTTTAATCAGCGCTGGTATGAATACAGTGGGTTAACGGAAGTGGAGTCTCTAGGGTTAGCGGGGACCGATGCTGTGCATCCAGACGATCGCGCCCGCACGTTAGAAAAATGGGCACAGGCGATCGGTGCGGGAGAAACATTTGAGGTTGAGTATCAGGTGCGTCGGTGGGATGGGGTCTACCACTGGTTTATTTGTCGAGGAATTCCCCGTCGAGATGAACAGGGGCAACTGACAGGATGGATTGGGACCATTACGGATATCCATGCCCTGAAGGAGGCTGAACAAGCCATTCTCCGCAACGAACAACTGGTTCGGAGAGTCCTCGATAGCCTGTTTAGCTTTGTGGGAGTCATGACCCCGGATGGCGTGTTGATCGAAGCGAATCACACGGCATTAACCGCTGCATCCCTACAACCGGAAGATGTGTTAGGAAAACCATTTGAGGAAACCTACTGGTGGGCTTATTCTTCTGAAATTCAGGCGCAATTGAAGGCAGCCATTCAACGGGCAGGGCAGGGAGAATCGGTGCGCTACGATGTGCAAGTCCGGTTGGGAGAAGATCAGTTTATTATCATCGACTTTGCGATCGTCCCCCTGTTGGATGAGAGGGGACAGGTCCAATATCTGATTCCATCGGGTATTGATATCACGCGGCGAAAACAGGTCGAAGCCGCCCTTGAGAATAGCCGAGCGGATCTACAACGACAATTATTAGAAATTGAAGCGATTTATCAAACGGCTCCGATCGGTTTGGCTGTGCTAGATACGGATTTGCGGTTTATTCGAGTCAACCAACGGCTTGCAGAAATTAATGGGATTGCGGCGGAGGCTCATATTGGGTATACCGTCCGGGATCTGTTGCCCCAAGTGGCGAATGAAGTCGAGAATTTGTTGCAGCAAGTTCTGGCTGGAACTCCCCTGCTAGATGTGGAAGTTAACAGTGAAACGCCTGCCCAGCCTGGAGTTCAACGAACCTGGATGGAACATTGGCTTCCCCTGCGGGACCAGGATCAGGTGATTGGGATCAGCATTGTTTGTGAAGAAGTCACGGAGCGCAAACAAGCCGAACAATCTCTGCGGCAAAGTGAAGCCCAACTCCGGCAGCAGACTGAACAACTCCTTCAGGCCAATCGCGTGAAAGATGAATTCCTGGCAGTGCTTTCCCATGAGTTGCGAACACCCCTAAATCCAATTTTGGGATGGGCGAAGTTACTCCAAACTCGCCGTTTGGATGCAGATAAAATGCAGCAAGCTCTAGCAGCGATCGACCGCAACGCCCGTTTGCAAGTACAACTCATTGATGATTTGCTTGATATCTCCCGCATTATCCGAGGAAAGTTAACGCTTAACCTGACTCCCGTTTCTCTGATTGATCCGATCCTGGCTGCCTTGGAAACGGTCAACCATGCTGCGAGTGTGAAAGGCATTGAGATTGAAATCAATCTCAATCCCAGCCTGAGAAAAATTAAGGGGGATGCGGGCCGATTGCAACAGATGATGTGGAACTTACTTTCAAATGCCATTAAGTTCACACCCGAAGGGGGACGGGTGATAGTAAGCCTGGAACAGGTCGATCGCTATGCCCAGATTCAGGTGAGTGATACGGGAAGGGGCATTAACCCGGAATTTTTGCCCTACCTGTTTGAGATGTTTCGTCAGCAGGATAGCTCGACAACGCGCCAGTTTGGGGGGTTAGGATTGGGATTGGCAATCTCTCAACAACTGGTTCAGGCCCACGGAGGGACGATCGTTGCCAGCAGCCCCGGAGAAGGGCAGGGCGCGGCTTTTACCGTTCGCTTTCCCCTGATGGTGGAAACGGAAAAAGAAACGGTTAGTGCGCTCCAATTTGTTCAACTTTCGACCTTACAGGGCATTCGAATCCTCACAGTGGATGATGAACCCGACACCCTGGAATTTATGCAGGTTTGTCTTATGGCAGAGGGGGCAACGGTTTTGACGGCTGACTCTGCCCAGGTGGCTTTGAGTCTGTTGGCTCACTCCTCGATTGATATCCTGATCAGTGATATTCAAATGCCCGATATGGACGGCTATCAGTTCATACGCCAAGTGCGATCCCGGCCCCAGTTCCAGCCTTTGCCCGCAATTGCCCTGACGGCCTACGCTTATGAGAGCGATCGGGAAATGGCCTTAAAGGTTGGATATCAACGGCATTTGACAAAACCGATCGAACCGACGGTGTTAGTACAAGCAATTCTTGAACTGCTTTCAGAAAAGGCTTGACGATTTTCTAATCTGAACATTCATTAAAGTGTGTCGAGCTACCCCAACTCCTTTGGAACCCTAATTTAGAATGAATTTATCGTCAAGCTAGGAGGTCATGATGCTGGTGATTCTAACTGGGGATCAGCTAATCTCTCCTCACCAGGTTTGCCAAACTTGTTTACTCGCCGATCAAAGTGGGCAACCCCGCTGGCATCATGGGCAACTGTGGTGTGGTCATGCGATCGGTCGTCTGAATGACAAACAACCCGAACAGTATGAATGCCAGATGGGATTCCGAGTTGCTAATATTGAGTGACATCTGGCTTAAATTCAAACCTGGGATGGGAGAGACTGCATGACTTGGCGTGGAACCAACACAACGGAAGACCGAGTGATTGCTGGCCTGACGTACCTGGTGCCCCTATTGGAAGTCTGGCCCTTTGGGTTTGTACTCGCACTGTTGCAATTTCCGGCCTTACAGCCGATTTATCAATTTCCGGCTCCCCTCCTGAGTCTTTACTTCTTCAGTATTGGGGGGATTCAAATCGTTTCCTTTGCGATCTTCTTTGCTGTCTACTTAGGAATTGTGAGAAACGAAAATTTCCGGCACTTTGTTCGGTTTCATGCCATGCAAGCGATTTTGCTGGCGATCGTAATTTATCTCATCAGTGCCGTTCTGTCTCTGTTGGGGTTAGTGAACTTCCCACTGGGATTTGAGGTTGTTATGTCCGGCTATCCCGTCCCTGTGATTCTGGCGATTATTTTTGATGCCGTGTTTCTTGCCGGAGTTGGGGCCGTCATCTTCTCGATCGTTCAGGCGGCACGAGGGCTGTATGCAGAAATTCCCTACATCTCCGATGCGGTCTATATGCAAGTTCGCTAGGTGGGGACGGTTACTCGGCTGACCACTTGATTTTCTAAAGACCCGATCCCCTCAATTTCGACCCGCACCCGATCGCCCACCTGCATCGGGCCAACTCCTTCGGGGGTTCCGGTTAGGATCACATCCCCTGGTAGCAGAGTCATTACCTGGCTGATGTAAGAGACCAGGACATCGGGGCTAAAAATCATGTGGTCCGTTGAGTCAGATTGAACGGGTTGGGGATTGTCATTGAGAAATGTCTGAATGCGGGCACCCGCACTGAGTTCCCGCACAATCCAGGGACCCAGGGGACAGAAGGTATTAAATCCCTTCGCCCTTGTCCATTGGCTGTCGCGCTTTTGGAGATCGCGGGCGGTTACGTCGTTGGCGATCGTATAGCCCCAGATTTTGCCCTGGGCTTGCTCCGGGTTGCAATCGACACAGGCTTCCCCAATCACTAACGCCAGTTCCCCTTCGTAATCGACCCGTTGGGACTGGGGGGGATAGTAAATCGAGGTTCCGGCAGCAGTAATGGTCGTGGGAGGCTTCAGAAATAAAAGGGGTTCGGCTGGAACGGGAGTGCCCATTTCAGCCGCATGGGCAGCGTAGTTCTTGCCAACCGCCACAATCTTAGAAGGGGCACAGGGAGCCAGCAGATGATAGCGATCGGGTTCCAGTTCCAACCCTGTCGGTTGCCCCTTCAGCCAGGGGGCCGCATCCCACACCTCTACCCCCCGATTGGGTTGTAGCAGACCGTAATACACCTTCCCCTCAACCGTCTGAACTCGGACAAAGCGTTTTGCCATAGATTCCATTATTTTTCACCGCTTATCGTTAAATTTTCCCCGAAATAGGGGCGGATGGATCGATGTTCCGCTTGAACTGATTTTCCTATTCCACGTCTACCAAAACTGGGTTAGTATAGATATTCCTTGCTTTCGCACCGAGCAAAGGGAGTTCGGATGAACTCATGCCTAAAGAAATGATTTAGGTTGCCAAAATCGGTTGAGAAAGCCGCTGTCCATAAGCTGTCCATAAGGAGATAATTAGGATATGAAAGAGTACGTCTACGAGACGATGTATATTTTGCGGCCTGACCTGGGCGATGAAATGGTGGATCAAATTATCACCAAGTATCAAACCATCCTCAAGGAGCAGGGGGCTGATTTGCAAGAGACCCAGCATCGGGGTAAGCGCCGCCTCGCCTATGAGATCGGGAAGCACCGGGAAGGTATCTATATTCAGATGAACTACAAGGTGGGGGGGAAAGCTGTTGCAGTGATGGAACGGGCGATGCGTCTCAGTGAAGAGGTCATCCGTTACCTGACCGTGAAGCAGCTGGTTGAGATAGAAGAAGCCGAAGTTGCGGAAGTTGTATAATTTGTCCTAAACCCTGTCTCCTCCTTCAGACTATGAAACTCTCCAAAAAGAATCTGGAGCAACGTCTTGACCATGTGTACGACGCGATCGTTGTCGGAGGAGGAGCGGGTGGCCTATCCGCCGCTGTTTACTTACAGCGGTATCTCCTTTCAACCCTAGTGGTTGAGAAGGGGCGGGGACGCTCCTTCTGGATGCAGGAAGTTACCAATTATTTAGGCTTGCCGCCTCACACCCCCGGTCGCACCCTTCTGCAACAGGGCCAACAGCATTACCTCTCTCTGGATGGCGATTATCTGATGGGGTACGTGGAATCGGTGGAGGATGAGGGGGATACCTTCGCCGTCAAAATGAAGGTCGGGAAGCAAGACAGCATTTATCCAGTGTTGCGGTGCAAGTACCTGATCGCCGCCAGTGGAATCATGGACTACCTGCCCCAACTCGAAGACATGCAGAACGTCTATGAGTATGCGGGATATAACCTGCATGTCTGTATGATCTGCGATGGTTATGAAATGGCGAACAAACGCTGTGGGTTGTTCGTGGCATCCGAGGGGGCCATCAATACCGCTTTTGTCTTGAACTGGTTTACCCCCTATATCACGGTCTTTACTCAGGGCCTGGTGGACGTAGGGGCAGAGATGCGCCAGAAGTTACAAGATCATGGATACCCGCTCGTCGAAACCCCGATCAAGCGCTTTCTGGGGCACGACCATGAGATGACGGGGGTGGAGTTGGTGGATGGGCAGACGATCGACCTGCAAACGGGCCTGGTGGCGATGGGTTCCCGGTATCACAACCACTACCTCAAAGGGCTGGATCTGCAATGGAAAGGGGAGAATCTAGTGACAGACCCCACCACCTGCCGGACCTCCCATCCACGAATCTTTGCAATTGGAGATTTAAAAGAAGGGCTGAATCAGGTGTCAATTGCCGTTGCAGATGGTACATTAGCTGCAACAACAATTTGGCGAGAGATTCGGCGGCAGTCGGTTCCTCGCCTCTGGCAAGAAAATCTGATTGGAGCTGAAGTAAAGTGACCTACGTTGACAACCTGACCCTTCCAGAACTTCAAGGAGAGGTGGCCCGTCTGCGGGAAGAACTCCAGGTGCGGGACCAACTCGTACAGCAGCTATCCCAGGAGCTATTTCGCCTGGTTAAAGGAAACGCCAACTTCGTTCCCTCACCCCAGATCTCCGACGAACACCTGGCAGAAATGCGGATTTTGAGGGAACAACTTCAGGGTGTAGAACAGCAGGTAGCTTTCTATCAAGAACAGATCGCCTCCCGTGATACGGAAATTTATCAACTGCGCCAGTCGGTGCAGGAATTAACCGATCGCTCCCGTATGCTAGAGCAGGTCGTCCAGGAGCTTCCCAAGGTCTACAAGCAAAAATTCGCCGAGCGGATGACCCCTGTGAAGGATAAAGTCGCCCAACTACAACGGGAAAATCGCCAACTGCATGCGGAGTTGCAAAGCGTCAGCTATCGGTTAGCGGTACGAACCCGTCGCAGCAACAACCATCTAGATTTGCCGACCTTTGGGCAACCCGCTTCCCCCGTGCTTCCTAATTTCGGTAATGCCTAACATTTTACTGGTTGTGGATGGTGTAATCGATGCTCCGGGCAGGTTAACCAACTTCCCCCCTGCGATCGATCGCAGCATTGCCGCCTTAAAGCAAGCGATTCTCTCAAGCGATGGAGAATCAGTTCCGGTGCTGCTTGCTCCCGATGCCTTGCAGACAGGCGATCTCCCGGTTCAGGGTCGTGTGTGTCCCCTCACGCTGCATCTACCTGAATCTGTTTTTCTGCCCGAACAGAGTTTTCCTGAGCAGAAGATCTTTCAACGCTGTCGGCAGGAGAATACCCTGCGTCAACAGGTGGCACAGCACCTTGCCTATCCCACAGGTGCGGGTCAGTTCTGGTTGCCGATCGTGCTAACGGCAAAAGGTCCGTTGTATGGTGAGGTGATTGGACTGGCAACAGGCGCAGAGGGTCAAAAGACAACCCTGGAAGACCCGACCTACCGCCAACCCATCCACCTGTCCGATCGCTGGCGGCAACCCCTGTATCGTCTGGGGCAGGAGTTGATCCAACTGATTGAAGCGACTCCCTCGGTCTACCTGATGCAATTTGGGGTCCAGGAGCAAGAAATCTGCTTCGATCGCCTCTGGCCTTTTCCCGCTGCGCCCGCCGTCGCCAGCATTGGGGTGCAGCAGCCCGATTTGTTTGAGTGCCACTGGCGATGTTTAACTGGGCAACCCATTGTCGATCTGTTCATTCCAGGCAACCATTCCTACCAAAACCTTAACGTTTTATCCTCTGCCTGAGGAATTCGGTTAGGCTAGGGTCATGCGAATCTCCTTGCTGACGCGTCTCCCTTCAATCGCAAGCATTCCTTTGCGATGGGTCTTAATTGTGCCCTTTGTGCTGCAAACGGTCGGAGTGGTGGCCCTGGTTGAGTATCTGTCCTATCGCAGTGGGCACCAGGCGGTCTTGAACTTAGCAGATCGCCTGATGGATAAAACCAGCGATCGGGTGGAGCAGGAGCTAAAAAACTATTTGCAAACTCCTCTGCTAATCAATCGTCTCAATGTCGATGCGGTTCAACAGGGGCACCTGGATCTGCAAAACATCACAGCCCTGGAATCCCTCCTGTTTCAACGATTACGACAATTTGATCAGGTCTCTGCGGTGCTGTTTGCCAGCCCTGAAGGGGTGTTTCGGGGAGTTGAACGATATCCTGCCTGGAACTTGATTGTTGCCAACCCCGATCGACCCGACATCACCTCGATCTATCCATTGAACTCGCAGGGGAAGCCGCAGAAACGGATTCGTACTCTCTCCGGAGTCGATGTCCGGCGCGATCGTCCCTGGTACAAGCGAGCGGTTCAAACGGGCAAACTGGGGTGGAGTCCGATTTTTCAACACGGCCCTTACCAAACCCTTGCCTTAAACGCATCCCAACCTGTTTACGAACCAACCACCCAGCGTTTGCTAGGGGTTTTTTCGGTTCATCTCAGGCTCGATTATCTCAGTAAGTTTTTGCAGAGTTTAGAAATGAGCCGTTCCGGTCAAATTATTATTCTGGAAGAGAACGAAGCTTTAATTGCCACCTCCACCCTGGAACCCATTG
>JANRKG010000462.1:0-9745 GCA_033763635.1 Leptolyngbyaceae cyanobacterium bins.59 | reverse complement strand
AGGAGCCTCCCTGCCCTTACTGGCAGGTCTCCCCGTTTTTGCCAAACCCGCCCCTAAACCTGCCGCAGTTGCATCCCAGGCGATTCAGGGGTTGATGAAGTTGTTCTCACCGGAGATTCAGACCACGATCGGAGCTTGTTTCGATCGGGGCAAAGTGAATTTGGGGGCAGGGGCCGACGAAGATGGGTCTGTGATTTGCGGAGATGGGTTTCGCGAGTCTCCTGTTGCCTACAATACCTATGTAGAAACCTATTCGAACGTACTGGCAGCCAGTGCTCTGGTTGCGATGCGAACTGCTTTGAAATCGAATCCCCAGGTCCGTCCAGAATTGGTGATCCAGGCAGTTAACTCTTCCTATGGACAGCAACGGTTACGCCGAGAAATGCGAAAGGTCATTACGGAAAGCGAACTGGTGGCGAGTAACTCTCCCCAATCGGTCAATTACTTAACGGATTCAATTTTAGAGCGAGTCCGGCCTTACGTAAAAACGTCCCGCACCTTCAACAACCTGTTGGGGAATCCCGACCAATATTCCCAGGTGGTACGGAATTTCTGTATTCCCCCTGGAATGGCGATCGACGCAGCCCAAACGCTGGTCCCCAATTTGGCTCCCGTGCAACTATATGCCATCTGTATCCAGAATTCTGGACTGGCTGAAGAGATCCAGGGTAGGTTGAAGTAGGTCGAGGACCATCATCCCAGCGATTAACGGCGAGAGCGTCCCAGAACGACGGGGTTTTAGACCCAAATTTTCGATAAACTCTTCTATATCAAACGTGAGGTTCACCTGCTAGAACATCGATATCTCTAGTGTTCAGTCAATCAATGATTGACGGGTAGCCAAAATTCAGGTTATTGATTGGGGTTAAATTTTGCGGGTCTTCGACCCGTCAAAATTTTCCTGACGGAACACTAACTTCGATCGGTGAACCCTTTTCTTGTCAAAAAAGTCGCCCATCGCGTCATTATCCCCTCCACTATGTTTTTTTTAAAGGACGAAACGCTGACCAAACTGGGTGAGCAAGTTCTAAAAGCTGTTTGGGCTGAGTTTCCTGCCCTGGCTCAGAATCAGATTGCTGTCACCTGGCTGGTGTATACGCCCCCGTCTCCCATCAATACGGGGGGTGCCCTCGGTCCCGATGCTTTTTGGAGTTATCCGATCGCAGGTTTCAGCTATCGGGGAGTCGAACGTATCTATCCAGCGAGTATCGTCAAGTTGTTCTATCTAGTGGCTGTGTATGAGTGGATCGACAAGGGCATGATCCAGTCTTCTCCCGAACTCGATCGGGCCGTGCGAGATATGATTGTGGACTCCAGCAATGATGCGACGGGGTTGGTGGTGGATGTGCTGACGGGCACCACAAGCGGCCCTGAATTACCCCCCGGTCCCTTTGAAACCTGGAAGTATCAGCGTAATCTGGTGAACCGCTACTTCCAGACCCTCCAGTGGCCTGAATTGCAAACTGTGAACATTAACCAGAAAACCTGGTGTGATGGTCCTTATGGACGGGAGCGAGCCTTTGTTGGTGAATTGCTGGACAATCGTAATATGCTCACGACCGACGCAACAGCGCGCTTACTCCACAGTATTATCGGCGGAGTGGCGGTCTCTGCGGCAGCTTCCCAGGCGATGATGGGGTTGATGAGACGATCGCTCAACCCCGCTGACCTGGCTGCCGATCCGGAAAATCAGGTGACGGGTTTTTTGGGGGGTGGGTTGCCTCCGGAGGCGCGGATGTGGTCTAAGGCGGGGCTAACGAGTAAGGTGCGCCACGATGCCGCTTATATCGAGATTCCGGGCCGTATTCCCTATCTCCTGGTGGTGTTCACGGAAGGTAAACCCCATAGTACCAATGAGGCGATTTTGCCGTTTGTGTCTCAACGCTTTGTAGAGGCGGTTGCGAGTCTTTAACCGTCTGTTGTCCCTCGATAAATGGGTATCAACACATTAAAGGTTGAACCCTCACCTAGCTTACTCTTCACCGAAATGGAACCACCAGAGCGTAGCAGAATTTGCTGCACCAGGGAGAGGCCCAATCCGGCTCCACCATAATCTTCTGCATGGCGCACTCGGTAAAAGCGATCGAAGATTTTAGGAAGTTCATGGGGTGGAATCCCAATGCCCGTATCCCGAAACTCAAGTTGTAGATAGTCGCCCTGAACTTTCGCCCGGACCCACACCTGCCCACCTGTTGGCGTGAACTTGATGCCGTTATGAAGTAGATTAATCGTGATTTGCTTGAGCCAGGGATGAAGACAGACAACGGGGGGCAAACCCTCCGGGATGGTGTAGGCCAGCATGATGCCCTTTTCCTGGGCCAGGGGTTGGTAGGTACTGACTACTCCCGGTAATACCTCCGCAACCGAGATGGGCTGCATCGTTGTGTTTTCTGCGGCGTGCTCCAACTGCACCAGATCGAGCAAACTGGTAATCAGGGAACTTTGACGATCGCACTCCGTACTCAGAAGTTGCATGTAACGCTGCCGTTGGGCGGGGCGAATCTGGGGTGAATTTAAGAGAGAGAGGGCTGTTTTCATATTAGTCAGGGGGGTTCGCAATTCCTGACCGACGTTTTTGAGAAATTCATCCCGCGATCGAATGGATTCCTGCAACTCCTCAATTTGAGCCTGGAACGAATCCACCTGTTCCGCCTGTCTGCGGTAATTGACGACCCGATGCCAGAGTTCTTCTTGATGATGCACCTGCTTACTGAACAGGGTGGTCATTAGACCTGGATCAGGGTGATAGCCCATACATTGGGTTAACAGAGGTTCCCAATCGATCGCCAAATCCCCCTCTGCGTTCTGTAAGGTGCGGGATTGATTGAAGAGAATCGCCTGTTGAACCCCTTCCAGGGCTTGTTGGAGGGTCGTTTTGTCAAAAGAACACAGGGCCAGGAGGGGATGTTTGCGTTCTGTGAAATCTTCTTCGCCTCCCGACATCTCACTCCGATTGCTGGTAGGCGTATCCTCAGACTTGGCGGAACGTACCGATCGAGGACGGTGGGCAATCACCAACCCACTCAATTGGGGTGACACCACCAGCAGAAAATATTCCCGCTTCAACTGACTTTCAGAAGCCAGACCGATCGAGTAGATCTGGGAGTCCGTGACCCCGGACGGCAACGGATCGGAGTCTGGAGGGGAAAGTTCTGAATCAGAGACTGAAAGGGAGGTTCCCGATCCCACTAAAAGACTGTCGGGGTTCAACAGGGCAGTTTCGAGGGGCGGGGTTGCTAAACGGAGCGGGTCGAAGCTTCCCTCCGTGGGGTTTTCTTCTTCCTCCTTCAAAGCAAGGGGTTCGTGACCCATTTCTTCCAGCAAGTCATCGCCTGGATTGCTGAATAAATAGATCGCAGTTGGCAACCCGATCGCCTCTAGATAGCGATTGATCTCCGTTCGCCAGATTTTTCCCCTGGGCAATTTTGCCCAGATGGTTGCTGGAATCTGATGATCGATCAATGTCTCCATCAAGGTACTAAAGAGAGACCTCAAAGTCGCGGGACTGATCTGGAGCGGGGAAGCGAGCGGACTGGCATTCAGCGCAAGCTCATAAAGGGAACTGTCTTGCTGAGGAGAAACACTATTCATTCGAAGATGGGTGAATATGACTGAACAACGACACACCGCGTGATGGACCTGTCATGCCCCTGATACCTTAATGTTCTAACCGCAATCAGTAAATTTTCCAGATTTCCGCAAAGTTCTTCAATATACTTTGCGATTCTGTAAAGATTTATTTTTGATTATTTTTAGTTGCTACGAAAAATTGGAATTGTGGGGGGTCAGGAAGGATCATCCTGATTGTTGATACCGCAAGCCGAGCGCGTCTCTTGCCTGTTCCCGATCGTCAAAATGCACCTTTTCCGTCCCCAGAATTTGATAGTCCTCATGGCCCTTTCCGGCAATCAAAACCCCATCCCCTGGTTTAGCTTGCAAAATGGCGGTACGGATTGCCTCTGCCCGATCGCCAATCACGATCGGAGTCACAGTTTCGGGAATTCCGGCGACGACATCTTCTAAGATGCGTTGTGGATCTTCGGTGCGGGGATTGTCAGAGGTGACGATCGCCTGATCCGCAAGCCGAGCCGCAATTCCCCCCATCAAAGGCCGCTTAGTCCGGTCCCGATCGCCCCCACAGCCAAACACACAGATCAGATTGCCTGGAATAAAGGGACGGGCCGCTTTTAACAAATTCTCCAGGCTGTCTGGGGTGTGAGCATAGTCCACAATCACACTAATATCCTGGTCGGGCTGAAGTTGAATTCGCTCCATGCGTCCCGGTACGCCATTGAAGGATGGGAGTGTTGTAAGCATTGCTTCGAGGTCTAATCCCAGATGTAATCCGGCTCCGATCGCTGCCAGCAAATTCGCGAGGTTGAACTGCCCAACGAGGGGAGAACGAAAGTCCTGGCTTCCCATCGGGGTATGCAACCGCCCCCGTACCCCACCGGACTCGTAGATGAGATTCTCGGTCCACAGATCCGCTTGAGTTGTAGTGCTGTAGGTCCAAACCTGGTCGGGTGGGAGTTGGGCAACGAGCCGCTGCCCAAAGGAATCGTCCTGGTTGACGATCGCCCGTCCCCGCAGGTACTCTGCTTGAAAGAGCAGGGCTTTGGCCTGGAAGTAATCTTCCATGTCTTTGTGGAAGTCGAGGTGATCCTGGGTGAGGTTTGTGAAGACCGCCACCTCAAACGGGCAAAACCTGACCCGCCCCTGAGCCAGGGCATGGGAACTGACTTCCATCACGCCATATTGACACCCTGCTGCGACCGCTTCTGCCAATTGGTGTTGCAATTCCACTGCGAAGGGGGTGGTGTGAATTGCAGTTTGCTGATATCCAGGCCAGCGGGTGTAGAGGGTGCCGAACAGCCCCGTCGCTTGTCCGGCCTGACCTAACAAAAACTCGATCAGGTGGGTGGTGGTGGTCTTTCCGTTGGTACCCGTCACCCCAACCAATTTGAACCGTTGCGCTGGATTGCCATAGAAAGCAGCCGCGATCAACGAACAGGCCCGTGCCATGTCGGAAACTGGGAATACACAGGGATTCGTGGGGTCCGCTGAGGGAGGTTTGCGATCGATCACCCCGGGAGACACCAGAGCTGCTACCGCACCTGCTGCGATCGCGCTGGACCAGAAATCTCCCCCATCCACCCGTGTTCCCGGCAGACCGATAAATAAATCTCCAGGTTTACAGGCCAGAGAATTGGTAGACAACCCTGTTACTTCAGCGTCCAGGGCTGGATGGGTTGTCAACTGAATCTCTGGTAAGACCGTTAGTAGCTCACGTAGTTTCATTACATCCTCCTCGCCGCACCAACTCAATTGTTTTTTACTGTTGTTATGTACCGTTATCCACCAGGTTGGGTATATTTCTGTAACATCTGCGTTAATTGCTGCACTGTAGCGCGAGGTGAGGGCCGGGGCAAGGGGCGAAAATGGCCTTCCATCTCCAGATAGAGCACGGGAATTTCAAATTCGTAAGCGGCTTGCCATTCTTCCTGAGTGGTAATGTCTCGAACTTCAAGGTGCAGGTCGAGTTCTTGAATTTGTTCTAGTTTTGTCTGCAATCCCTCACAGAGATGACAGCCCGGTTTGCTATAGAGAATCAAATGCATAAGGTGGGAGAATGGTAGACGGGGTATGTTTTCTAGCGTCGCATCGATCGCACCTATTTTTCAAAAATGTGTAACAAATTACAAAGGATTTTGAGAAGCGTTCCAAGAAGTCATTAACGGCGTATCGTAGATCAAGAACGACTCTCTCCTCTCGTCATCCTGGCTCTCATGGTTCCATCCGCAGAATTTTCAGTCCAACTTGCCAACCTGGATCTCGCCCAACTCAATCGCAGGTTTGAAGTTTCCCATCCCAGTCGTATTCTGACCTGGTGTGTCCATCATTTGCCCACTGGATTTGTTCAGGTCAGTGCGTTTAATGTGGATGATATGGTCATTACGGACATGATCTATGCCCAGGCGAGACCCCAAACGCCAGTTCCCGTTCTCTTTTTAGACACCCTGCACCATTTCCCTGAAACCCTTGAACTGGTCTATCGGGCCGAAAATCTGTACCATTTAAACTTGAAGGTGTATCGAACCTTAAATGCTCGCTCCCGTGAGACCTTTGCCTCTCACTATGGCGCGTCCCTGTGGGAAACGGACTTGCAGAAGTTTCATTTCCTGACCAGGCTAGAACCTCTGGAACGGGGGTTGGCAGAGTTAAACACGGTTGCCTGGATTACGGGTCGTCGTCGAGACCAGTCTTCCGATCGCACCGATCTCCCTATCTTTGAGCGAGACTCCCAAAATCGCTTGAGGATCAACCCTCTGGCAACCTGGACCCGTAAAGATGTCTGGGCCTATGTCTTTGAACATGATGTGATTTACAATCCCCTTCATGATCAGGGCTATCCCAGCATTGGCGATGAACCCCTGACCACCCCGATCTGTGAAGGGGATGAGGAACGGGCCGGACGCTGTAACTCCCTCGATCTGTATCTGTAGCCTTTTGTAACCCTCTCGATCGCCTGGAATGCCCAAAATCCTCCACCTTTCCGACATTCACATGGGCAGTGGCTTCTCCCACGGGCGCATCAACCCGGAAACGGGGCTAAACACCCGCCTGGAGGATTTTGTGCGGACTCTGGGCCTCTGTATCGATCGTGCCATTGCGGAACCCGTCGATCTGGTGCTGTTTGGGGGAGATGCGTTTCCCGATGCTACGCCGCCGCCGATCGTGCAGGAAGTGTTTGCGACCCAGTTTCGCCGCTTAGTCGATGCCGGAATTCCCACCGTGTTACTGGTGGGCAACCATGACCAGCACTCCCAGGGACAGGGAGGAGCCAGCCTGTGTATCTATCGCACCTTGGGAGTGCCCGGATTTGTCGTCGGCGATCGACTGGAAACCCACCGCATTGAAACCCAGAGTGGTCCCGTTCAGGTGATCACCCTGCCCTGGCTGACCCGATCAGCTCTGCTAACTCGTCCCGAAACGGAAAGCCTGACCCTCTCGGATGTGAATCACCTGTTGATCGATCGGCTGCGAGTGGTGCTGGAGGCCGAGATTCGTCAACTAGATCCCAACGTTCCGACCATTCTTCTGGGGCATTTGATGGCAGATAGTGCCCGATATGGAGCCGAGCGCTATCTGGCAGTCAGCAAGGGCTTTACGATTCCCCTGGCCCTTCTCGCCCGCCCCTGTTTTGACTATGTGGCGTTGGGGCATGTCCATCGCCATCAAGTGCTGTGTGAACAGCCTCCCATCGTTTATCCCGGTAGTATCGAGCGAGTAGACTTCAGTGAGGAAAAGGAAGACAAGGGGTATGTGCTGCTGGATCTGGAGCGGGGTCAGACGCGATGGGAATTTTGTCCCCTGCCTGTTCGTCATTTTCTGACGATCGAGGTGGATCTGTCCAACCAGGAAGACCCCATGAAGCGTCTCCTGAAGGCGATCGAGGGCAATCAGGTGCGGGATGGGGTGGTACGTCTGGTGTACCATGTACGCCCCGACCAACTGGAGCAGATTGATAACACAACCCTGCACCAGGCTCTCAGTGAAACTCACAGCTACACGATCCAACCCAATCTCGTCAGTCAATTGGCCCGTCCCCGTCTCCCTGAATTAGGCGTAGGTCACAGTATCGATCCCCTGGAGGCTTTGCAAACCTATCTGGCAAATCGAGAAGACTTGAAGGATCTCGCTCCAGATCTGCTGGTTGCGGCTCAGGGTTTGCTGGTGGAAGAAGCCTCCTGGTTGGTGGAATTGGCAGGAAGCGGGGATGGGGTTCCCCTGCCCCTGGATGAGGAAGAAGATCGCAACAGGCAGCTACGGTTGCTTTAATTACGGTTGCTTTAATTTCAGTGCAATTTAATTTTTATGGTTTCATCTCGCTTGCAAATTGTGGTGATTGGCGGAGGAGCCGCGGGCTTCTTTGGGGCGATCGCTGCTGCCAACCAATCTCCCGAAGCCCAGGTGACGATTCTGGAAGCAGGTCGCCAACTCCTGAGTAAGGTTCGCATCTCTGGCGGGGGACGGTGCAATGTCACCCATGCCTGTTTTGAACCCGCCCTCCTGGTTCAGAACTACCCACGAGGCGGGAAGGCGTTACGAGGAGCCTTCAGCCGCTTTCAAGCGAAGGATACGATCGCCTGGTTTCAGGAACAGGGGGTGACCCTGAAAACGGAGGCCGATGGGCGTATGTTTCCGGTTACGGATGACTCGGAGACGATCGTGCAATGTCTGACCCAGGCGGCGGATGAAGCGGGGGTGAGAGTGCGGGCGGGGGCATCGGTGACGGACGTAACTCGCGATGGGCGCTTCCACCTAACGATGAAGTCAGGTCAGGTCATGGAAGCCGATCGATTGCTGTTAGCAACGGGTAGTAGCCCTCAAGGGTATGGAATCGCCCGTGCGTTAGGGCATACCCTCCTGCCTCCCGTGCCCTCCCTGTTCACCTTCAACGTCTCCGATCCACGATTACAGGATTTGGCGGGAGTTTCGGTCGATCCGGTGCAGGTCCGATTGCGTTTGGCAGATGGCAGTTCCTTAGAGCAAACAGGCCCACTTCTGATGACCCACTGGGGTCTCAGTGGTCCCGCCGTGTTAAAACTCTCAGCCTGGGGAGCCAGATCCCTCCATGCCAGCCAGTACCAGGCCACGCTCATGGTGAACTGGTTGCCCAAGTACAAACCCGATGTTTTGCGGCAACAGATTTTAGCCGTGAAGTCCCAATTGCCCCAGCGATCGATCGCTGCGAACTGCCCCGTCCCTCTCCCCCGTCGTCTCTGGGACCGTCTGCTAGAGGCCGCGGGAATTACCCAGGAAACCCGCTGGGCCGAGCTTTCCAACAAGAATCTGCATTTACTGATGCAGGAATTAACCCAGGGAACCTACACCATTCAGGGCAAAGGAGCCTTTAAGGAAGAATTCGTGACCTGTGGCGGGGTGGATCTCAAAGAAGTGGACTTCAAGACAATGGAAAGTCGGATCTGTTCCGGGTTGTTCTTTGCCGGAGAAATCCTGGACATTGATGGAATTACCGGAGGCTTCAACTTCCAGGCTGCCTGGACGACGGGATGGCTAGCAGGTCAGGCGATCGGGCGTTAGGTTGGATAATGGTTATATTGCCAATGCCCAGATTCAAAGGAAGCTTGAGGAGACATTGTAGGCGCAAGTTCTAAACGCGCTTTGCGATCGGCACGCGCCAACCCGTACCGAAGGCGCGATCGGTGATTTTCAATCCAGGGGGAGCCTGTTTGCGCTTGAACTCAGCCCGACTCACCAATGTCACCACCCGATCGACCGTCGCTGCATCAAACCCCGCAGCAATGATTTCCAGGGAAGATTGATGCTCATGGACAAAGCGATTCAGAATCGCATCCAGCACATCATAGGGCGGCAAGGAATCTTGATCGACTTGTCCCGGTTTGAGTTCTGCACTGGGCGGCTTCGTTAGGACGTTCGAAGGAATGATGACTGTTTTGGACGATGGCAATTTTGCTTTCAGGTCGAAAGTGTTCAAGCTGTTCTTATCACTGGAATACTCATTGAGCCACTGGCAGAGGGAATAGACCCGCGTTTTCGGGACATCGGCGATCGCCGCTAACCCCCCATTCATGTCTCCATACAGGGTGCAGTAGCCCACTGCCATTTCTGATTTATTGCCTGTAGAAATTAGCAAATGCCCAAACTTGTTGGTAATTGCCATCAGCAGATTGCCCCGAATGCGAGATTGAATGTTCTCCTC
>JANRKG010000461.1:0-3650 GCA_033763635.1 Leptolyngbyaceae cyanobacterium bins.59 | reverse complement strand
GACAATGTGAAACAGCACGCTTATACCCATCAGGTTCTTTAAACAAAAATAGGCTTTACAAAAGCACTGGAAACTCTCCCGGTCGCAGTAACCCTTGTTACAATGAGTTAAGGCGGAGTCATTTCAACATTGCCTTACTGTTTTACAGTTTTTGGGTGATCTGATTTCGTTGTCTTGTCTGGTTGTTTTGTCTAGTTATTGTGTCTGGAGTCATCCAGCCTACTTTTGCGTGATTTACCTGTGAGTGAAGAATCCATGACATCTGAGGTTCTGGCCGATAAGAAAAAGTTGGAAAAGCCTCCCCTGGAGATCCACCATTTGGGGGATAAGGTACTTCGTCAACCTGCAAAGCGGATCGCTAAGGTTGATGCAGAAGTTCGTCAAATCGTGCGAGAAATGCTGCAAACCATGTACAGTGCTGACGGCATTGGTTTAGCGGCTCCCCAAGTTGCAATTCCCAAGCAACTCATTGTCGTTGATTGCAATCCTGAGGATGCAACCACTCAACCCCTGGTTCTGATCAATCCTGAAATCAAGCGCATTAGCAAAGATTTCTGTGTTGCGGCTGAAGGTTGTCTCAGCATTCCCAATGTCTATTTAGATGTCCAGCGTCCGCAGGCGATCGAAGTTCACTATAAAGACGAGTACGGTAGACCTCAAAAGTTGGCGGCGGCCGGGTTGTTGGCACGGGCCATTCAACACGAAATGGATCACCTCAATGGGGTTTTGTTCGTCGATCGGGTAGAGAATGCGATCGCCTTAAATCAGGAATTAGTGAAGCACGGCTTTTCCGCCCAGGCTGTTCGGCCTGTCACTCCTTAGTCGAGATCTACACCTCTCAAAAGAGGTTCCAAAACGCTTGAAAAGAGTGTCTCGTTCGGTGCCATCGATCGGTACGATTAGATTGGCAGTTTTAGTAATCAGGCTCAGGTAAATTGTGACCCCCAAAAGTGGCGTTTTCTTAGGCGGATCTTGTATCGCCGCCATTGCAGCCGTCGGTTCAATTTTTGAACTTTCCTCTGGGAAGCCCGATCTGGGCACTCTCCCCACGAGCGTTGTACTAGCCCTGAGCGTTCCTTTAACAGTCTTCTTCTTTATCATCGCTGTGCGAGACGCTAGAGCGAACCAGCGCTAGTTTTATCAACCCAAAACCCAGTTAGCAGCGGGTAAAAGCGGATGAAATGGATGATTTCTTGCAGAAAATGCAGAAATTTATTCATCTCAACCCTTTCGCTTCGCTGCCAATCAATTTTGGACAACAAAAAACGCCTAAACCCAAGTTGCAGAATAAGCACAACTTAGAATTGAGGCGTATTTGAGTTAGTTTGATTCAGATTCAGACAAAATCTCAAGCTTCTAACGGTGCCTTCGCTAGCAAGCTTTCAGGATCGAGTGTGATTTCCAAATAGGCAAACTCAGCAAAAGCCACTCAACAGGGAGACAACCCTGGGAACCTAAGCGGGGGATTGATCAGCAGAATTTTGTTGTTTTAACTCCATTAAAGTCTGGTGGGCCGCAGCCAAACTAAGACGAGCCTGTTCTACCTCTGACAAATCACTCCACTCCATAGACTGAACTGCTTGCAACGTGGCATCCACCGCTTCAGATCCACGCATTGCAAAAGCCAGGGGACGGGCCAGCACTTGCAAGTCATCTTCCCCCCAGTTCGGCAGTGCTTCTTGAACGCATTGCACGAGCTGATCAATCAAGGACATTTGACTGCTGACTAACTGTTCAGCCCGATTGAAAATTTTCTGGACCATCTCTTTGGGCATCCGTAGCGCAAAACGCTCTACCAGAGATTGCTGTACCCAAAGCTGGTCAATTTGTTTCATGAAGGCTTGAGACCGTTGCCCAATTTCTTCGCCTTGCCAATCTGCCAGGGAAAAATCTTGCTCCAGGCGATCGAAATAGGCTTCTGCTTCTAGCGAAGTCGGATTCCAGGGGTAATCCGAAGAATCCATCTCAAGAATTTTTTGAACGAACTCTAATTCTGTATGGGATTGGGACACTTGAGACACTGATTGATTGGACATAACGCAACTCCCGAAGGCACCGAATAGATTCTGATGGCAATACCTACATTTGATCCCATTTCCATTCCGTAATGGAGTAGCAATTTACGCCAAAAGGATTAGTTTTCCTCGGAGGGCAGGGGCGGATCAACTCTGAATTCCAGGGTTTGGCCCTGAGAACTGCCGAATTTTAACTGAATCCCGGACTGTAAAGGGACTTCCTGATGATGGACTTTTTGCCAGCCCCCTCCCTGTAAAATCAGGGTTCCATAACGGGAAAAATCCCGCAAGAAATAGGTTGGCATCACTCCACTGTCTAGAAACACCTCCCGGCAGAAAATTTCGGCATGCTTCTGAGAAACCCATTGTTCCTGAATAACCAGATCATTTTCTGCCCGTCGCCCCACCCGAATCAACCCACCCTGGATCGGCCAAATCTTGCTGGACGATCCTAAAACCCGCAGGGAAGCCATCGGAGTTTTCTGACGAATCAGGCTGGGAGAATTGCCCGGTAACTCCGTCATCCCCTCCTCCATAGGCTTAATCAACTCCCCATTAAATTCGGGGTGCATATAAAGAACCGGGAGGGTCCAGGCAGGTTGATTGAACTTGTACAGAGTGAGGAGGTGTTGCCGTGCCACCGCCACCGCTCGATCGATCGGCATCCTTTCTGCAAGAGCTTGGGCAAATGCCTGGATAAAGCTCAAAGCTTCCTGATCGGCGATCGAATCTCGCATGCCCAGAACAGCCGGAACCCCATGATGGATGAGAACTTCCGCCAAACTGCTGCGGGGAACGGCCCGTTGCCCTGCCTGATCCGGCTCTGCCCCCCAGCAAGCATTAAAAACCGCCAGAGTGACACGACAACGGGTAAGAATTTGAGCTAATTCGGTGCCACTGAGATTGGTATTGGGGCGCAAACGTAATAACCCCCCATCGGGAGCCGGAACCCCATGACCTGCATAAAAGAAAATGTTGTATTTGCCTTTTTCGATGCGATCGCTCAGTTCTGAAGGAGTGGGTTGGAGCAGCGTATCCACCTGACAAGGGACAGGAACCACAGAAACACTGCTAATAAAATCAGAGGGAGTCCGGTTTTTTAAGACCTGGGCCAGGGTTGCCGCTTCTTCCTCCAACTTCAGGGTTGAATTTGGCGATCGAACGGCTAAAGCTGCGGTGGTCTGCTCATCCACATCATGCCCCAACACGAGCAAAATCTTCAAAGATTGTTCAATGCGAAGCGGAGGCAGCGGGTCCACATCACTTGTCGTGCGGCTGAAGAGGAGTTGCTGGCTCAAGGAAATCGCCTGTTTACCCAACTGAGGTTGCATGATCTCCCAGGGTAACGGCACCAAATCCGGGTCTCGGAGTTCGAGCCGGAGCCTCAGCGGTTTATTCTGACCAATCGCAATTCCCTGACTTTGGTTAAAGCTGTTTTGAATTTGCCCCTCAAAAAGCCATTGCCAAAGACTCACCCCCAGATGCTGCATCAGCCGCCCCCCGTACCCCGTTGCTTGAGAACTAGGCATGGTTGAAGTCGTTGCTCCCATCGGAGCCGCTCCCATCGCAGGGGGAGGGTTCGCCGAGGAAACACGAGGAACGTAGGGAAGTCCCCTAGAGGAAAACATTTCCTGC
>JANRKG010000460.1:0-15005 GCA_033763635.1 Leptolyngbyaceae cyanobacterium bins.59 | reverse complement strand
CAAGCGACTCTAAATCTGATGGGTCATGGGGGATGGGGCATCGATGATAGAGGATAGACTTTCAGTGCTCCATTCTCCATTCTCTATTCCAACTAGAATAGATTTACTCTATCCATCCAAGATTGGTGCAGCTAGGTTGTGGAACTTGTGGATACTTTTTCTCAATTAGAAACCTTTCAATTTGATTCGATCGACGAGGCACTGGCAGATTTGAAGGCAGGGCGGGCGATCGTCGTAGTAGATGATGAAAACCGAGAAAACGAAGGGGATCTCATTTGTGCGGCCCAGTTCGCAACTCCCGACCTGATTAACTTCATGGCAGTGGAAGCGCGGGGGTTGATCTGTCTGGCAATGACAGGGGAGCGGTTAGATGAATTAGACTTGCCCTTAATGGTGACGAATAACACGGACAGTAACCAAACGGCGTTTACAGTCAGTGTGGATGCTTCTCCCCACTTGGGCGTTTCCACAGGCATTTCAGCGGACGATCGGGCGAGAACGATTCAGGTTGCGATTCATCCTGCAACCCGCCCGACAGATTTGCGGCGGCCCGGTCATATCTTTCCCTTGCGTGCCCGAACCGGAGGTGTCCTGAAACGGGCGGGACATACGGAAGCAGCGGTCGATTTGTCCCAATTGGCAGGGCTATATCCGGCAGGGGTGATTTGCGAGATTCAAAATCCGGATGGTTCGATGGCCCGTCTTCCTGAGTTGGTCCAGTATTCCCGTAAACATCGCCTGAAAATTATCAGCATCGCCGATCTGATCAGTTATCGCCTCTCCCACGAACGATTTGTCTGTCGGGAAACGGTCGCCAACCTGCCCAGTGAGTTTGGGCATTTTCAGATTTATGCCTATCGCAACACCCTGGATAACTCGGAACATGTGGCGATCGTCAAGGGTGATCCGGCGACTTTTAAAGATCAGCCTGTGATGGTGCGGGTTCACTCTGAGTGCTTGACAGGGGACTCGATGGGTTCCTTGCGGTGTGACTGCCGAATGCAACTTCAAGCAGCCCTGAAGATGATTGAGAATGCTGGACGGGGGGTGGTCGTGTACCTGCGGCAGGAAGGCCGGGGAATTGGACTCATCAACAAACTTAAAGCCTATTCTTTGCAAGATATGGGCCTGGATACGGTAGAAGCGAACGAACGATTGGGGTTTCCGGCGGATTTGCGAAACTATGGAGTGGGTGCCCAGATTCTTAATGACCTGGGGGTACAACAGATTCGCTTAATTACCAACAACCCCCGGAAGATTGCTGGGTTGGGGGGATACGGGCTAGAGGTGGTGGATCGGGTGCCCTTGTTGATTGAAGCAACGACCTACAATTCTGGCTACCTGGCGACAAAGGCTGAGAAGTTGGGGCACTTGTTGCTTCAGACTTACCTGGTGACGATCGCCCTCCAATGGAACTCCCCCCCTCTCTCTATCACGGAGCGGTACACCCGTTTAGAGAAGGTGCGTCATTTGGTCGCAACCTATCAATTTCATCTTCAGGAAGAAGTCCGGCCTGTGGCGATCGCCTTGTTCAGTAAAGCTTCCCTGATCTTACATGTGGGGCTGGATTCAGAACTGACGGAAACCGGGGCCTGGTACGACGACCCGGATCACCCCTATTGCCATGCGATCGGGAAAATTTTGGATGAACTGGTGCAATGGCCTGATCTGGAAAAGTTGGAATTTTTAGTCTCGCCCGGAGCCGATCCGTTGATTGGGTTACAGGTGCAACTCTTCCGTCAAAGTTTTTCCCTCGACGATCGCCCTTCGCTTTTGATGGGACAGTTGCATACCCAGAAAATTTACAGCTTTGCGGTGAAAGGAAACGAACCATCCGGGCAGGGATGAGAGATTGATCCCTGCCCCCCGTTCTGATCTCTCCTTGGTGCCCTCTTCCTGTTCAATCCTTGGGCTTTACCAGAACGACCCCATAGGCATCGGGGGAGAGATAGGCTTGAGCGGCGGATTGTAAGTCTTCAACGGAAAGCGCCTGGACATGGGCCGGATAATTGAAGGCCACCGTCAGATCCCCCACGATCGCATCGTAGTATCCATATAAATTCGCCCGATCGCTGGGGGTTTCGTTGCCGAAGACAAAGCGGTTGGCAACCTGAGTGCGAATGCGAGTGATCTCGGATTCAGCGACAGGTTCGGCTTGCAGTTGGCGGATATGCTCGACGATCGCTGCCTCCACCGCTGGTACATTTTCCAGGGGAAGTTGGGCAGAAATGTAGAAAGTTCCCTGTGTTTGGTAAGTCAGGTTGCTGACGGAGATGGCGGATACCAACCCCCGTTCTTCCCGCAAATCTCGAATCAGACGAGCCGTACGCCCCTGACCCAGAATATTAGACAGCACATCCAGCGCCAGGGTTTTGTCCAGATCGATGAGACCGGGGACGCGCCAGATCATCATCAGACGAGCCTGTTGCAGGGTGGGGTCGGTAATCTCCTGCCGTTGAATCGTGGTAAAGACAGGTTCAGGGGTCAGAGACGGAACTTCTCGATGGGGCGGGCAAGTAGGGGATTCCAGGTTGGTCGATCGAAGGCTGGTTTCTACCGTTTCAATCAACGCTTCAACAGGGAGGTTGCCCACCGCTACAACCGTCATCCGATCGGGGCGATACCAGGTCTGGTGAAAGTCTCGCATTTGTTGAGGAGTTAGTTGGGAGACAACCTCCGCAGGACCCAAAACAGGACGACGGTAGGGCAGCGTTTCAAAAGCCATTGAGAGGGACTGCTGGAAGATGCGACGGCGGGGATTGTCGTGCGATCGACGAATTTCCTCTAAAATCACAGAGCGTTCCCGTTCAAAAGCTTCGTCGGGAATCGCAGCATTCAGAGCCACTTCCAACTGTAAAGGAGCCAGATCCGCAAAGTCTTGAGGAGCGGTTGTGATGTAGTAGTGGGTGTAATCCTGGCTGGTTGCAGCGTTGGTAATGGCTCCCCGCTCTTCCACCAACCGTTCAAACTCGCCGCTCTGGATCTGGGTCGTCCCCTTGAAAACCATGTGTTCTAAAAAATGGGCCATGCCGTTGATCCCATCCAGTTCGATCGCCGACCCTGCCTTAAACCAGACACTCAAATTAACGGCTTCAATGGGCATCTGTTCCGCAATCACGGTCAGGCCATTCGGGTGACGGCGCACCACTGGGAGATTAAGGCGCGGAACAAAGGACGGTTTTAAGAGAGTTGAAGTCATGTTTCATCAAATCGCTGCTTCCTTTACTTATCTTAGTTAGCCCAGGAAGTACTCAGGAGTGTCATTTATTACGCAATCGCACTTTTCTGAAGAATTGGTAGATTTCTTTACCAAACCGCTCTTGTCTTTACGATCGCAGTTTAAACCCACAGTTCTTACAAAACCGAGCATCCGCATCATGTAACCCTAATCCACAACTGCCACAAGGCAGATCAATTTGATTTGCGGTTTTAACCAGGCGTTTAATCAGGTCTCCGACCTGCCAGGGAATCAGGGCAATGCCCGTTAGAATCATCAGCACCGTCAATAATCGCCCTGCCTGAGAAATCGGTGCAATGTCGCCAAATCCAACCGTCGTCATGGTAGCGATCGAAAAGTAAACCGCATCCAGAAACGTACTGAACTGTTGGGGATTCTGGAGATGTTCTGTCTGGTAGATCAGCCCTGAGTAAACAAAAATAATGCTGAACAAGGTGAAGGCAATCCGGATCAGAATGCTGCTATCTTCCGTACTCACATAGCCAATCAGGGTTTTTCCTTCGATAAACCGAATCAAGCGGAGGATGCGAAACCAGCGAAAGACCCGAATAAAGCTAATATTCGCCGCTCCCAAAAAAAAGGGCAGAATCGCAATCAGGTCGATCGCTGAATACAAACTGAACAGATATTGACCTTTTTTCTCAGCGCACCAGAGGCGGAGCAGGTACTCGATGACAAAGATTCCCAAAAGAATCGAGTCCAGGCCATCTAACAGACTCCGGAGATCGGGTGCCAGGGGATAGGTCTCCAGAACAAAGATCGCGGAGGAAAGCAGGACCAACAGAGCGATCCCCAAATTCAGAGCCTTGCCAATGGGGTTATCCAGATCTTCTAGATAGGACGTTAATTCCTGCCGTTCCAGCATAAGGTAGAGGAGTTCAAATTAAAACTTTCACCAGTTTATCCAACAGCCCTTCTCCCCCCCGGAGTTTGAGATAGTCGTCGGCAATGCGGTTGAGGGCAGACATATTGGCCCGATCGGATCGATCGAGATCGTCATAGGCTTTATCGAGGGGAGTTTGAAAGCGAAAGTAGTTACCCTCTGCGATTAGCTGACGGGCAATATAGTCAACGGAATCCGCCGAACCGTCGAACAAGACATCGACGATCGGTAAAGCCCATTCCAGGGCACCCCATTCCCGTGCTTCCCGGGCCGAAATTGGGCGGTTTGTCTGTCCCGTCCCAAAGGAGGCCACAATAAATTGATCCAGCCCCACCCGCTCCGTCATCGGTAAGGATTCATTGATGCGGATTCCTTCTGCGATCGCACAGGCCGTTGGATTATTCGCAACCACGCCACCATCTACAAGCGGAATATCCTGACCCTCTAACCGCATGACATGGGCCGGGAAGTAGGAGGGAGCGGATGCCGATGATTTACAGACTTCCCACACGGGTAATTCAGCATGGGCTTGTTTTGTATTTTTGAATACAATCGCAGTTCGATTTAAGGTATCATAGCTGGTGAGCAAGGTTGGTTTGACCTGTAACTGCCCAAACCGAGCATCCCCAAATATTCGTTTAAGAACGGTTTCCAACCCTCGATCGCTATACCGGGGGGCACTCAGTCCCTCACTTAAGGTGCGACTGAGGCGGTTCCATAATCGGGAGGAGGGAGCCGGAAACACCTCATCTGCTTCATCTCGATACATTTGAACCATGCGCTCGGCTGGAATTCCTAAGGAAACGGCACAGGCAATGATCCCTCCGGTGGAAGTACCCGCAACCAAGTCAAAATACTCCCGCACGGGCGCACCGAGTTTTTGCTCTAAACGAGCTAACCAGATGGCAGCCAGTAGGCCGCGAACTCCTCCTCCGTCTAAAGACAGAACCCGATATGGCTTACTACTTGGCACAGAAAACCCCTCCTCTCAATTACTGCGGATTTTACAGTACCAGGATGGGCTGACGGAACAACTCAAGAATCTTGAAGCGCAGCGTAAGCTATACGGGTTCAGCAACTAAATTCATCGGGACATAATTTTCCAGGGGTAATTGCTTGGAGACGGCAGCAGAAAGGGCTACCTGGTAGGCTGACTCGTAGGACCGAGAGGTGCTGATGATACGGGTACTTGGGTAATCATCACATCCAAGCCGTAATTCGATTGCTCGCTGGCTCTGGTAAATCGTAAAGAAGAAACGTTGCGGATCAAGGGTTTGAGTCATCATGGGCACAAAGGAACTAAAAATTTTAGCGGCTAGCAAATCTCAAGCAGTTTTCTACTTTCCCTCAGGAACCCAAATTTACTTAGCTTCAGGATCAAGCACCCTGAAAGCACAATTTTTATCAGTCCGGAACTTGCATGACATAGCGAGAATATATGATCTCCCAGGAGAAAAACACCGTGCATCCACCGATGGATAGTACAAACACTTACCTCTGAAGGCAGGGGCGCGATGCAGAAATTTACGCTTGCCCTGGAACCTGTCTGCATAGTCGCCAGGGTCAGCAGAAAATTCATCAGTAAAAATGCAGAAAGGACATTCTCTAATCTGGCCGTCCTACCAGCGACCCGATTAGATCGATCCGTAAAAACAGGTAGATTTTTTGCCTGTTGCCGATGCCTGTCCCGATTTTTCTCGCTTAATTTTTTTAGCCAAACAACCTGTGAGTCGAATACAGCAGATTGCATTAAGAACGGAAAGATTTAGGAATTCCCGTAGCAGACAAGCCTGCGATCGAGCGCAAATTTTGACATCGAAGCAGTTCTATAAAACTCAGCCCGTTACGACCTTCGATCCGAGCAATGGCTTCAATGGCAGAGAGCAGATGACGTGCCGCATCCGCTTCTGTGTACCCTCGTCGTTGAGCGACCTGAAGGGCTGCGGTATCCGCTTCAATTTCCAATTCAGAACTGCGATTGGCTCGGATGATCTGCGTGGCTGCGATCGCCGTCAGCCCTCCAGCCACCACCACCCCAACGATATCCTGTTGCACCAGTTCCACGAAGGCACCCCCTACGCCCCCTAACGTCATCCACTGATAGAGGTCGGGTTTAAACCACCGAATAGCAGCTTGCCAACTCACAGCCCGCAAAATGGTGATATCCCTTTGGGGACGGGTCAGCTCGCCCCAAAACTGAAAATTGATGTAGATTGGGCGTTCTTGTTGCCAGGGTTTTGGGAATGGCACTTCGATCACCCGACGTAAATCCGATCGGCTGACCACCTTTGCCAACATCCGCCCGGAGGCGGGCATTACTTCCAGAAGTTCACGAATTTCGAGGTCGAGATTCATGGGTTGATTTTACCGTAAAATGCCCGTCTCAACCCAAATTATCGGGGTGAGGGACTGGGAGTGGCGAGTGGCACTGCTCCGGGGGAAGCACCTGAGGCAGGTGATCCGGTAGGAGGCGCGGGTGGAGTGGCCGGACTGGGGGCGGGAGCCACCGCCGGAGGAGGTGTTTTTTCCCCTAAGATACCGGGGGCACCATTGTCGTAAAATCCGGCGACACAGGAAATCATTAAGGTTGCCAGAGTGCCGATAAAGAGCGCTTTCCAACCCAATTCCGAAATATCCTTGCGGCGAGAGGGAGCCAGGGCGATCGTCCCTCCCACAAAGATCCCGACGGATGCAATATGGGCAAACCCAGAAAGGGCATAACTGACAATGAGAACGGTTCGATCGCTGATCAACCCAGCCTTTGCGGCCTCCGCCAGGGATTGATAGGGCGGAATTGCCGTTTCCGTCAAGCGCCGACCAATGATCACCGCAGCTTGCCAGGATTCATCCGGTACACACAGACGGTTGCCATCAAAAATGGAAAGTAGGCAATTTCCCAAACGACTCGGATCTGCGGGAACACCCGTCAAGAGCGTTACAGGATAAAACAGTGCCCCTTCGATATTTTGCAGCGTCACAACACTAAAGAACTGTCCGACCCATTGCAGCAGGAAAACGGGTGAGGTCTTGAGACTCGCCAACCCCCCAAAAATTTGGTTAATGAGGGAAACGAGGCCCACGATCAGAATCAGGACGGCGGCGATCGAAACCGCCATCTTGACCCCATCCAGTGCCCCGATGATGGCTGCATCCATTGGGCTGACTCGCTCGATCGGTTCTCCGCCCACCGTTTCCCTGGGCGCTTCATCCTCTGCAACCAGGGGCTTGTCCTCGATTTCCTCAACCGGAATGCCTCCTGCCGTCAAAGGCATCTCCGTTTCAGGCACCAGGATTTTGGACAACACAAAGCAAGCAGGAATCGAAATAATTGAAGCTGAAACGAGGTGTCCCAGGATATTGGGAAAGACAGGACGCAGGAAACTGACATAGATAGCTAGGGTGGAGGAAGCGGCAGTCCCAAAACAACAGGCAAGAATTGCACAGATTTCGCTGCGGGTCATCTTCGCGATGTAAGGTTTGACCGCGATCGCCGCCTCAATTCCCACGAAGATGTTTGCCGCGCCGCTCAAAGACTCCGCACCACTTAAGCCCATCGTGCGGTAGAAAATTTTTGCGAGTACATCGGTAATTTTCTGAATCACTCCCAGGTTATACAGTAGGGACATCAGGGCTGAGAAGAAAATCACCGCCGGTAGGGCACGAAACGCCAGCATGTATCCCAAACGGGTTCCACAGTACCCTTCAAAAAAAGGCACTTGAGGGGGTGGGCACACCCCATTAGTGGCGGGGACTGCAACAAATGGATCTCGTCCGGGCAGGGGAACAATATTGTTGCCAAATACGAATCTGGCCCCCGCATCCGCAGCCGTAAAGACTCCATCCAACAAGCCACTAAAAAGATTGAGGGCATCCCGCGTTCCTGGCACCTGAAAGACAAACAGGCCCAGTAAGAGTTGAAGCCCAATCCCCCCGATGATGACACGCCAGGGAATCACGCCTCGATTTTCGGAAAATAACCATGCCACTCCACATAGCCCAAAAATTCCAATGAGGGAAATCAAGTTGAGATAACTCATAACAGCAGTCCTGACGGAGAGTGGAATTTTGCCGAATTAGAGAGAAGCACTGGCTTTCCTCATAGCGGGTTTATTGTCATCTAAACAATCACAGAAAAAGAAGAACTTTAAAAATTATTCAGGTTCTAAAATGGGAAGAATAAAATCAGCACCTATTATTTTGCAAAGAATTCTGAATTAACCTATCAAATCCTTTGTCATTCCTTATCAGGGTTCAAAATTATTCACATCTGGAAACTACATCTGGAAACTACATCTGGAAACTACTTAGGGTCTGGTCTTTTCAGCACTTTTGCAGCTTTCAACTCTTTTCCATCCTGATCGGATCTCTTTTCATGGATGCCTTTTCTCCCACTCCTCCCGCCTGGACCGAAACCGCAACTCACGCTCATCACTTTCGTTGTCCAAAATGTGCAGCCCCCAGTCTGGAAGCAAGCCAGGTTTGGGTGAATCGCCGATCGCCCGTCTTTACTGAAGATCATCGGCGGAAGTGGCAGGAGTTTTACCTGTGTCAGTGTGAAACGGCCTGGTGGGCCTGGAGTAACGATCGTCCTCCTTCTAAATTGCAAAGACGGGATACCGATTTGCCCCTATCCGATCGCCCGGAACTGTAAAGACAACGAACGAAAGCTTAAGGGATTGCCCCAAAATTTTGGTAACACCATTGGAGGTTTGCCCCATGTATCGAACCCCTCCCCAGGGACACATTCGCCCCAAAATCAGCAGCATGCCACGCCCCAAATCGGAGCCTTCTACCCGTCTGGATGTGTATAAGCTGGTGGTTGAGAAGAAGCGGCTTCAGCAGGAGCTACAAAAAATTGACCAACGGCGGGAAATCATCCTGGCCCGGTTAAAAGACCTGAACACCCAAATCCAGACCCTCGATAAAAATATTGAGCAAATGCAGGATGAGACAGCAAAAAGCAATCCTGCTGAACCATCTCACGCTTCTACAAGCACAGATTCACCTTCCTTTAAAACCCTGACTCTGGATTACTAGAAGCGGGTTGCAATGGAGAGAATCGTTTCTCCAATCTCCGGGATGCCATAGGATGGTATCTACATTCGTTTCTCTGTCCCGCATCCATGACCGTTGAAAAAAACGCAAACAAGAAACTGCTGAATGAAACGATTTGGGAAAATACCCAAATTCTGATTATTGCCCTGACCCTGGCATTGTTCATTCGGTTCTTCATTGCTGAACCCCGCTTTATTCCCTCAGACTCGATGTTCCCGACGTTAGAAGTGGGCGATCGGCTCGTGGTTGAAAAAGTCTCCTACCGATTCCATTCCCCTCAGGCAGGGGATATTGTGGTGTTTGATCCACCTCCCTTGTTACAACGTCAGGGTTATTCCAGGGATCAGGCATTTATTAAGCGGGTGATTGGGCTGGCGGGTCAAACTATTCGGGTTCATCAAGGTAAGGTTTACGTGGACGGAACCCCGCTTTCAGAAAACTACATTGCAGAATCCCCCACCTATGAATGGGGACCTGCAACGGTGCCAGAAGCACAGATTTTCGTCATGGGAGACAATCGGAATAACAGTAACGATTCCCATATTTGGGGATTTTTGCCGATTCAAAACATCATCGGGCGTGCCTGGTTGCGATTCTGGCCCTGGGAACGGTTCGGCTCCCCTTAGAGGGGCTACATTCCTAAAACCGAAAATAATGCATACATCGCCCCAATTCGCCCCCTGACAATTGCAAACGCTGCTGAAAATCCACCAGGTTCTTGAAGGCCCCCCCCTGCTGACGGTGGAGCAAAATCGCCTCCACCCTCTCCTGAGACAATCCTGGCAACTGGGCCAAAACCTCAGGAGAGGCGGTATTGGGATTGATGGGTTGGGGCCACAGTAAACTCTCACGGTCATAATAGTGAAATTGCAGCACAGGCGTTAAGGGCGACAACCGTTCCGCAGGAAGCCCCAGACAGGCCGCCACATCTTCAATCCCCAAAAACTGCACCCCCGCCTGAGCCAACTCCACTAAGAGCCGAGCCTGGTGGATGGATAAACCGGGGAGTCTCAGCCAATCATCGATCGTTGCCCGATTCGCATCAATCTGAATCCCCAAACGGGCAGCTACTCGCACTTCCTTGTAGGATTGCATGCGATAGTACGGGTCACTGAGCAACCGAGTTTCCAGGGGAGAACGGACTGCTGATGTGAACCACTGCCAGAGGGTCATACTTCACACCCGGTCAAGAAATTGTCGCCGTTTTTGTTCAAACTCATACTCTGAAATTAAGCCTTCTTGCCGTAATTGCTCTAATTGCCGCAGGGCATCGGCAACCGCCACGACTTGCTGAGCCGCTTGAGCCGCTTGAGCCGTTTGTGTAGGGTAAGACGCAGGGGGGTGGGAAGCAGTGGACCGACCCAGCATAGGATTAAAGTTTTGATCAAATTCATCCGATGATTGGGCCAAATACCAGACTCCTTCGATCGCGCTGGCAATTTTCGGAATCGGTGTCCCCAAAGACAACACAATGTAGCACAGTCCCCAAAGGGGTTGCCCCAAATAAAACTTATGTAAGCCAGAAATGGGAATTATAACCCCCAGAAAGGCCAGCAGAGCAGCAATTTGAGGATTTTTAGGTCTACTTAGCATAAAGTTTTGTAGCCATGAAACAGGTTAAGATTTGGCGTTTTTTCAAGAGGGCTTCGATCGAGACTTCAGGCATCGGGAGAAACGAGTCAGCGATCGGCAAATCAAGCAACCAATTTTTTTGGATCAGGTTCCTAAAAAACAAATTCTCCTAAATTCCCTTGCATCTGATTCTTTCTAAGCTAAATTATTGGACAAGCGATAGAATGGCTCTCTAATAGAGAGACACTTTAAAGGAGATTAAAAGCATCACAAAGAGCGAATCTGACAGGTTTAGAGATAAGCGTGAATAAGGTGTACTAATTTCTTTAGTATCCGCCTCTTAGTCTCAGTCTTTAAGTAAGGCTGAATCTTGTGCATTATTCTATAAATACCTATATTTAAGTTCCTTCATTCAGTCCTTTTAATTGTCTTGTTAATTTAATTCAAGTCCTATTCTTGAGAGTTACATTTTAGTTACAAATTGAGTTGCAAATTGAGTTGCAAATTTCCTGGGCTACAAAACTCCGTCTTTTACAATTCTTTTCCTTAAAGATTTTTACTCTGATTTCTACGCTAGTTTCCATGATTGGTCCATTATTTTGGTGTTGAGGAAGAACGTATGCAGGTTGTAATTGCTCAAAAGAATATGAATCGGGGGCGGGGATTGGGAATTGCGGCTCTTGCTGGAACGACCCTTGCTGGAATAACGATCGCCGCAGGGTTTATCGGTGCGAATCCTTTACCCGCCGCTGCTCAAGCCGCCTATGGGAGTTATGTTGGGATTGGTCCCTCCTTTGGGTTGACCTCCGGAGGCCGCCCCAATGAAGGCAGTCGGACAGCGGCAGTTGTTTCAGCTCGATACAAATTTCTGGAAATTCCCATCTCGGCCCGCGCCCAGGTATTACTGTTTAGCGGCACAACGGCTGTTGTGCCCACCGTTTCTTACGATTTCCCCATCAACTGGCAAACGGATGTCTACATCGGTGCTGGATATTCCTTCTCCGATGGCAACGACCCATCTCCTCTGGGCAACCGGAACTCGATCGTCATTCAACCGGGAATCGATTATGTTCTGCCCAATAGTAACTTAGTTCTATTTGGCAACGCAATCTACGCCCTGGATGCTTACAAGAGTGGCGGAAGCGCTGTATCCGTTCAAGGGGGAGTGGGGTTGCGGTTTTAGGGAAGGGCGTGGGAATTTTGGCAAAACCCTGTTAAATGCTTCCATTAGGCAGGGGTGAAGGAATAGCATGGTGAAATAGATCAGGTTGAAAAATCAGCATTGCTTCCTCCCTGCCTACCCTGGCATCACGCTGAAGTAGGTCATGGTTTTGCCTGGATTCAATTGAAGAGGAGATTGATGAGCAATCCTACTTCCATCCTGGAAGATCTGCTGCGAACGTTGCCTCATCTTAGGCCCCAGACCTATTTCAAGTCCTCCCTGACTGCCCTCTCCCATGCCATGGAGGATCAGGTTTTGGCGGGCACCGATCGTCCCCTGGTGATCGCGAGTTTTCAGCGGGAACGCTTTTATCGGCAGGAGGCCCAGCGGTATCTGCGGATTTCGGAACGAACGGACCATGTGTACGTTCTGGCGGCCCCCGAAACGGACTTTGCCAACCGATCGGGCGACTACGAAACCATTGCCTTCGATCCAGAGGATGGGTTATCCCAGGAATGGCACTTAATTGTATTAGGGTCGCAGTATGCAACGTGTCTGGTCTGCCAGGAGCGGGAGAGCCACACGAAAATTACGTCTTCCCCGTCTTCTAATTCTTCCCCGTCTTCTAAGGGAAGCAATGATTTACCTGCGGTAGACCAGACGCGCCGTTTTGAAGGAATCTGGACGTTCGATCGCACTGTGAGCCGGAAAGCCGCAGAACTCCTGCTCGATCGGATTTTGGCCTATCGTCCAGAACTGGCAGAAAAGATCGCTCAAGCTCGGTTACAGTTTTTGGTGGATCGGCCCCAGGGCTTTAATGCTGTTGATCCTGGTCCTTTTGCCGATCGCCTCGTGACCTATCTCCAGGCAGGGCAATACAAGTTATTGAAGGCCTACCGATCGATCGCCGCCCAGGAACGAAAGGAACGGTTGGTGAATTCCATTACGGCAGCTATTCGGCGATCGTTAAACACCAGTGAAATTATTAAAATCGCCGTACAGGAGTTGGGAGAAGCCCTTCAGGTCTGTCGTTGTCTAATTTACCGCTGTAAAGAAACTGATGTTACGACTGAGATTCAGTATGAATTTCGACGAGGGAATCCGATTCAGGGAATCACCAGTCCCACGGGTGCAGCGGAATCCCTGGTGGGGCGAGTCTGGCCCCTCCAGTCCAACGAACTTTTTCAGCGGGTGGTGCAGACGCGGGCGCATGTCAGTGTCGAAGATACCCGTGAATTGAAAGTGGAGATCGCCTCTTCGTCTACCGTTCAAGATTTGATCAACCGCTGGCGCATTCGATCCTGGCTCATGGTGCCTGTGTTGTACCAGGGTCGTCTGTTGGGTATGGTGGAACTGCATCACTGTGGCTCCGATCCCCATAGTTGGTCTGAGGATGAGTTATCCCTGGTGGATACGATCGCCCCCCAAATCGGAGCAACCCTCATCCAGGCAGAAGCCTACTCTAACCTGGAGGATTTGAATCAACAGTTGGAAGCGCTCGATCGCACCCGCAGTAATCTGGTTGCCATTACAGGGCATGAACTGCGAACCCCCCTCTCGACCATTCAGGTTTGTCTGGAAAGCCTTGCCAGTGAACCGGATATGCCCCGTGAGATGCAGCAGGTGATGCTGACGACCGCTTTGACCGATGCAGAGCGGATGCGGAAGCTCATTCAGGATTTTCTCACCCTGTCTCGTCTGGAAAGCGGTCGGGTGGAATGGCGACTGGAATCCCTGCCGATTCTGGAATGTGTGGAACTGGCCCTCAGTAGTATTCGAACCCGGCAAGCCCAGGAATCCCTTCCCCTCATTACGACCCAGTTTCCTGCTCAGTTACCCTTAGTACGGGCGGATGGAGAATGGTTAGTGGAGGTATTGGCAAAACTGGTCGAAAATGCTTGCAAATTCACCGAACCTCAGGGACAGGTGACGATCGAAGCCCATAAAAATGGAAATCAGATGATGGTCGTCACCGTGGCGGACACAGGCCGAGGAATCGAACCGAGCCGATTAGAAACGGTGTTCGATCGCTTCTACCAGGAAGAAGGTGCACTCCGGCGATCGGCGGGCGGGACAGGGCTTGGCTTGGCAATTTGCCGCCAGATTATCAATGGGTTAGGGGGACAAATTTGGGCGGAATCCGCCGGACGGGATCAAGGCAGCCAGTTCCATTTCACGATCCCCATTATTGAAGAAAATGGAACTTCGGAATCTGAATCACGGACAGAAAAACCTGCGGGTAAAGTGACTCCATCCCCTGCTTCAGGGACTTCCCCACCTCCCAAAGGAACGCGATCGCGCAAACCTCGTCCCTCAGAAGCAAAATCGTAACGATTCTTTATTCTCTATGGAACTTTTGAACCCTCTCTAGAAAACGACTTCAGGCTTTTCAAAGCTTTGTAACAGATCCTCACAAAGTCGATAAGGAGGCCCACCCCCGATGGTAGGCTACTTTCAAACAATTTTGAGAGAAGAGATACATGGCAGAAACCCTTACTGGACAAACCCCTTTATTCGGCGGCAGCACGGGCGGCTTGCTGACCAAAGCTGAAGTCGAAGAAAAGTACGCCATCACCTGGACCAGTCCCAAAGAGCAGGTATTTGAAATGCCGACGGGCGGGGCTGCGGTTATGCATGCAGGCGATAATCTCCTGTATCTTGCTCGTAAAGAGCAGTGCATCGCGCTAGGTGGTCAACAGTTAAGAGCCAAATTCAAGATCAACAATTATAAAATCTACCGAGTATTCCCCAACGGTGACATCCAATACTTGCATCCCAAGGATGGTGTGTTTCCTGAGAAGGTGAATGCAGGTCGGCCCTACTCCGGTAAGAAAGACCGCAACATCGGTAGCAATCCTGAGCCTGCAACGCTGAAATTCAGCGGCACCACGCCTTACAACGCCTGATCTTGTTTCTCTGATCTACAATTATTTCCTGGGGGCGGTTGTCAAACCTGCCCCCATTTATTTTTGTTTTAACAGTTGTTTGTTTTAACAGTTGTTTGTTTTAACAGTTGTTTGTTTTAACAGTTGTTTGTTTTAACAGTTGTTTGTTTTTTGCTCTTGCAACTGACCGACTTGTTTCCCTATCATTTC
>JANRKG010000459.1:0-13492 GCA_033763635.1 Leptolyngbyaceae cyanobacterium bins.59 | reverse complement strand
CCGAATCGCAAATAAATCGACAAAATCGGCATCGAAACTGAGGCTGAGGGAAAAGTCTACTGCGCTCGTACCATAATTGGTAATTTCCAGTTCTTCAAATAAGCCCCCGTATAGGACAATTTCTCGCTGGATGCCGATCGTCTCTGCTGGAATGCGGTCCTCGATGCGGGGATTGCTACATAACACGGAAAGGACAAATCCTCGCTCCGCTGTACTACTCAGTAAGATGGGCGATCGTCCCTCAAGTTGCAACTCCAATCGACTCAAGAAGCGGGTGTCGTTACAAAATAGGCCACTGCTCGCCTGAGCCGTGTCCTCCAAACACCCTGCAATGTTGCCCAAAGTATCTGCAATCAAAAACAGATCGTCATCCTTGAGGGTCAGGGTCGGTTGAGGCCGATCGCCAAACACACAGGGCCAGTCTGAAGCGGTCTCCGGTCCTGCAACAACAAAAGCTCTGCCATCTAGCTCAATTACGTCCTGTGTCATATCTGTCTAGGGAATAAAAAACAATAGACAATCGCCAATTCGATTTTAAAACTCACTCATAATACTGGTAGAGACGCGACATCTCGCGTCTCCAGAAGGTTTAAAACTTAAATTTTGAATTAACTGGATGAAGACCTGAATCGGGGATGATACTTCAGGGTTTTGGGGTCCAGGGTTTGAATCCAGCGCACAAAGCTATCCGCGATCGGTTCTGAATCTGGCAACTGAATCAGCAAGGCAATGTAGCAAGTGTTTTGCCTGACTACTACTGCATTGTAGCCGTCCCCATTGATGACCGCATACTGAAACCCTTCCAATTGCAGGGAGGCCATCAGTAATAACCGTAGCCCCAACGCCTGAAAGGTTGTTTGCACCCATCCCATGTCCGCATTTTCAGCAGTCGCCAAGTATTCTTGAGGAAGGCCATTTAAGTCAAAAAGCGCCACCCCCAATACTTGCTCAATCAATAGCTGCTCTACCAAGGAAAACTCCTGTACCGAGTTTTCTGATGTGGGACTGGGCTTTGCATTCATGTCCGAATTACTCACGCCGCTCGCTCAGAATTGCATCTACCATTTTTGCAATTCTCTCTTACTTTTTCAGAGTTCTGCTGGAGTATCAGGAGCAACTTCAATTCCACCATCTCGAAGCACAACCTGCTGATCGGTCACTAAGTCAGAAAGGGTATGAATTTCAACTCCAATTCGATCGCACGCCTGCTTCAATGCATCTTGAAAACGGTTCAGGTCTTTTCCATAGCCACACAGATGGGCCGCTGTCTCAATACCCTGACCTGCATTCGCTTTGGCACAGTCAATCAATTCAATACCCTGAAGGGGATAAGGAGATGCCATAGTTCAAAACTAGCTTCGTTTAATTCTTCTATCCAAAGCGTAACGAGCTAGAATTCTCCTCCAATCCATCGAGGGAAGGAGTTTGCTGGTGCTGCCAATACTTCACAATCGATGCGGCCATTGTCATCACTCCCGTCACGATCGCTGTCTCATCCACTTCAAACTGGGGATGGTGGAGGGGATGATTGGGACGATCGCGATATCCAACCCCTAAACGGAACATGGTTCCTGGCGCATGTTGCAGGTACACAGCGAAATCTTCTGCTCCCAAAGAAGGTTCCATGAGAATTTGCACTCGATTGCTTCCCAGGGTTTCAGAGGCCGCTTCTTCGACTAACTGAGTCAGGGTTAGGTCATTTTGAACAGAAGGAACGCCCCGTCGATAGTTCAGATGATACTTGGCTCCGTAGGATTGGCAAATGCCCGCCACAATTTGTTCGATCCACTCCGGCAATCTATCGCTCGTGTCAGGATGCAGGGATCGCACCGTTCCCTGAAGGGTAACTTGATCCGCAATGACATTGGGTGCCCGTCCACCAATGATTTTACCGATCGTCAGCACGACAGGACGCAGGGGATTCTGGGTGCGGCTGATGGCTTGCTGAAGTGCCGTGACAACTTGAGACGCAATCCAGATGGCATCGATCGCCTCATGAGGCCGTGCCCCATGCCCGGATTCCCCCAGAATTATGATCTCCAAATCATCCGCCGCTGCCGTCAACACGCCATATCGAACCCCGATCGACCCAGCCGGAATCGTCGGAAACACATGAAGGGAAAAAATCGCTTTCACGCGCTCCATTGCCTTGTCCTGCACCATCCATGCAGCACCCTGAGCAATCTCTTCGGCGGGCTGGAACAAAAACCGCACCGTCCCCCACAGCGGTTCTCCTAACTGGGAAAGAACCATCGCCGTTCCCAAGCCTACCGTTGTATGCACATCATGCCCACAAGCATGCATCACCCCCAGTTGCCGGGAGGCGAATTCTAATCCAGTCCGCTCTTCAATGGGCAGGGCATCCATATCCGTTCGAACGGCAACTAACCCATCGGTCTGCCCCATGAGTTCGCCCACGACCCCCACCCGCCCCACCGCCTCCTGAACCCGCAGGCCACAGGAGGAAAGCACCCCGGCAACATAGGCGGCTGTCTGATATTCCTGCCCGCTCAGTTCGGGATGACTGTGCAGGTGGCGGCGAATTTCAATCAGGCGGGGAGCCAGGGCGCTTGCGATGGATTTAATTCGGTCTAACATCAGGGGCGATCGATGGGTGGGGCAGGAATGGAGTTGACGGTCACGGCAGAAGGCAACTCCAGCAACCGACTGTTTTTGGGTTTCTCAGGTTTCTTCCGGGCGGGGGCCATGACCATCAAACTATCAAACTGTTCTTTATCTGCCGTCCGAACATTGGTAGCACTGAGGCTGCGAATTGTCCCAATCACCCGCTTCGCTTCCGTCACCCCTGGGAAGTTATCAAAGGGGAACAGGCTATACATCCAGGAGAGGGATGCCCCCATATTCATATAAAAATAGCCCTGATTTGGACGATTGAAGGGGCGAATAGCGTGTCTGAAGGTGCGGTCTTGCGAAAGTTGCAGGTAGGGTCTGGGGAGGAGTTCTCCCAAAGGCCCTGTGCCCGTAGTAATTATCAGTGTATCGGGTTCAACCCAACCATAGGCAAGAATGCTTTGTACGGTCTTGCCTTCTTTCACCTCCCAACTCGTGACTGGAATCCCTTTAATCTTGCGGGAGGCAATTTTCAGTTCCCCATTGGCACTGACCCGCACAAATTTTTCCAGCTTTTTCAGGGTAATGGTCGCCGTATCTCGTTTTCCAGTTTGGGCCACAAAGGCAAGCCCTAACCGAGCCTGGGGAAAGACCTGGTTCAAGAAACCTTGACGGGTGGGAAAGAGAAACAGGCCATACTCCCGATCGAGCCAGGAAACAATATCGCGATCGATACTAAGCCCCGTAAACTGAAGCACCCCATTCCGCAGGGTCCGCAACACTTCTTTTGTATCCTCGGTTTCATTGAACGCCTCGACTACCAACTGCCACTGTTGTCGGAGGTCACGACTCGTCGATACGAAATAGGGAATTGCAGGAATAAAAGCAAAAATTCGCTCTCCATCTCCGACAAAGACATCCGCTTTATCAGGTTGAGGCTTTTGGAAATGGGCAATGGATTGGGTTCGTAACCCTTCGGGTTGCAACCAGACAAAAGCATCCACATTGGCATATTCTTCAGTCACCGTCTTCAATTGCCTGTCCAATTCTTCTTTGGAAGGCAACGGAATTTCCGTCTCTGAATTCTCCATCAACAGGTCGGAAAACCGGACGACCTCTGCCACATTCATATAGAAAGCAAACAGGGAGTTTTTGTACTGCGGATGGCTACTGGTTCTCTGATACAAACGGTTTTGGGGTAAACGGGTCCGTTTGTTTAACTGCCCCTCAATCAGTTGTTCAATGGGTTTTGCAGAATTCGCCAGTGCAACATGATTCGGCAGCAGGGCGATCACAATATCATTCGGGGAGGATTTGGAGGCGGGTTCCGTCTCTGGAGCGACTTCTGAGGGTGGTGTCTCCGGGGTGACAGGCGTGGGGGGGGTGGGCTTCGGCTTCTCCTGAAAAGCTTTGACCGCAACGGATGGGCGGAGGGTGATCGCTCCTGCTTGGGCGACGGTGCGGGTCAGGAATCGCAACCCCCAGAGTTGCAGAACTTGGGAGGAAGACAACTTTTTAGGTGCTGAAGGAGGGGTAGGAGATTTCTTAGGAGGCAGGGGGGCTGGTGTCTTCGGCGGGGGAGGAGCGGGTTCGGCAGCCTCGGCGGGTTGCTCCTCCTCATTCTTCCATTCCAGAATAGTAATGCCCTTATACTTCCGTTCGATCGGGGGCTTCTCCATGCCAGATTTGAAAGTTTTTAAGAACTCCTGAAATCCTTTCTCTTCTTTGATGGGTGCGAGTAAAAGGAAACTTTCCTCAAAGTTCACATCCTTTGCTCCCTGGGTGGGTAGAAGCACGATCGCCGCCCGATCGCCCATCCAGTTAGGAATGTTTTGAACCGTTTCAAAACCAGGAAGGAGGTCAAGGTTATCCAGGCTCACCGGAAGAAAGCTTTCAAGAATTGAGACCACTTCAGGCACGATCTGATACTGGTCTAATGCTTTCCAGGCATCGGGAGACGTGTTGACTGTGATAACCGCCGCTGTATTGTCTGGCAGGGGGGCGACCACTGAGGGAGATGCCTGAGGGGTCGCCGCGATTGCGGGCCGGAATGTTGCCCAGGTCGGAACGATCGCCAGAGCAGAAACCATCGTCAGAACTGTCCGGTGTAGCAATTTGTCGTCTCCCGTTAATTTTTTGCTCTCACCCTACCCTATCAACGCGAGTTTCGCAATCCTGAAGCCCTACTCAGGCACCAGTTCAGTGTTAATCTCATTCACAATGCGTCGCCGCAACTCTACAGACTCGGAACGGGGCAGCAGATCAAACACCTGGCGCAAGACATCATCTACTTGCTCAAAGGGAATTTGACCTTGGGCATCCAGCACAATCTTGCCCTGCTGGTTAAAGAGAATGGTTTGGGGAACCAACCCTTTGTAATAGAAGCCAGGTTCAGTGGTCGGATAGCTAGACCGGAAGGGAACAGCATCCACATTAATCGGAATCAAATCCGCTACCCGACCATAGAACTGTTGGATCTGGGAAACAACCGGAGCATATTGTTTGCAATCACTACTATCTTCTGTATAGAAGAACAGCAAGGTTGGGCGACCCCGTTTAAGAGCATCCGCCAGGGTCACTCTGGGAGGAACCAGAGACCCATTTCCGGCATAAAGGGCAAAGATATTGCCATCGTAATGGTCGTCGGTTAAACCTGCATTGGCAGGCAGACTCCCAAAGCCGAGACTACCCAGGGTTACGGCAACGGTGAGGACGATCGCCCAGAGGGATTTGCTCCAGCGATCCACTCGACAACTCAGGTTCGAACGAGCGGTAGAAAACAATCTTGAGAGAAGCACTGAAAAAACCACTGAAACCTCGCTGAACTGCATCAATTCGGAAAACCGTCCCTTACTCAGAATAATGGATTGCTGGACGCAGAACGAACTGACAAGCGTTTCCGTCCCCTGACACTTCCCTCCTCCGAGAGAAAACGGTAGACACTCCCTAAACTTACACAAGCGGGATCGGTCCACCCCAAAATCAACGTTACTGTCAATACAGAAGAAAAAACTAAATACGAGCCACTACGACGAAACCGTCGTATTCAGCAATTAATCAACTGCCTAGACGGCTCCAGAACTTCGCAAATTGAACCTGCCAGGTTCCGATCGCGTCTAACTTATATCTCTAGGGAAAGGTATCTATGAGTCAATCGACAGCAATGAATTGGTCAGGGAGTGGCATTGGGTTCGAAGCCCAGACACCCCAAGTCGTTACGAATGCCCCTGAGAAACTGTCCCATTACGATCTGATTCTGCAATGTCAGGTTGGGGTCCGGCCCGAACGCGCTGCCTTCTCTGAACTGCTGCGCCGATACCAATCCCACGTCGATAAGGTACTGTATCATCTCGCTCCTGATTGGCAGGACCGGGCAGACTTGGCCCAGGAAGTTTGGATTCGGGTGTATCGGAACATTCATCGGCTCCAGGAACCCGCTAAGTTTCGGGGATGGCTGAGCCGCATTGCCACCAACCTCTTCTACGATGAGTTGCGGAAGCGGAAGCGGGTCAGCGAACCCTTATCCCTGGATGCCCCTCGTCTATTGGAAGATGGCGAGATGGATTGGGAAATCGCATCGCCCGATCCTGGTCCCGTTGAGAATTTGACCACACGGGAATTTTACGACCAGTTACAGGAAGCCATTGCCGACCTACCCGAAGCCTTCCGAACCACGATCGTTCTACGAGAAATTCAAGGCATGGCCTACGAAGAGATTGCGGAACTGACCCATGTGTCGTTGGGAACGGTTAAATCTCGCATCGCCAGAGCCAGACAGCGCTTACAACTTCAACTTCAGCAATATCTCGATGGGAAGTAATTGAGGACGGTTAAAGTCAGAAACCTTCTACCTTGCGATCCAGTCATGAATCTCGGTTGCCCTTTTATGATGTGATTTGTAGACTTACAAATAGCAACACATCAAATAGCAATAGATAGAGGGGCTAGTCAATTGGCTCCACTCTCTACGATTCGTAGCGGTTTTACAATGACCTCTGACTTTCAGACCTCTGACTTTAAAACTGGTTCCAATTCTACTGGTTCCAATTCTGCCCACTCAACTATCCATCTACCCTCTTGTGGGGGGTTCCCGTTGATTCACCAATCCAATCTCACGCCTGATCCCTTAAAGCGGGATGCCTTTGAACTGCTGAGTGCTTACCTGGACAGCGAACTCACTGCGGTAGAGCGCCGTCAGGTAGAAGCCTGGTTAGAGACGGACCCAACGGCCCAGCAACTTTACAAGCGGTTGCTCAAACTGCGACATGGCATTCAAAATCTACCAATTCCAGAATCTAGTCCTGCTCAACAGGTTGCTGGCTCTGTATTCCGGAAACTGGGTCAGCGATTCCGGCAAAAGTTAGTTTGGGGTGGGGTCGGGATTGCGGCCCTACTGGTTGCAGCAGTTGGTGGGCTGCCCAATTCTTCTTCGCTGGCTCCCAAACTGGCTACTGTGGAAACGCAACAACCTGCCCGCTCCCTCAACAAAAGCGATGGGCTGATGATTGCCCTCGATCGGCCCGTTGTCGAAATTCCCAAAGCCCCCGTGTCCATGCCAGAGGCAACGTTGCGGAATTTACAGGACGGTTCCAATCCATCTGTCACTAACAATTAATTTGGATTGTCAATCTAATACTATTCAATCTAATACCGTATTGTAGAGACGCAAAATTTTGCGTCTCTACGAGTTTATATCCCCGACCAGATTCCCTCAGGCAAAGGGATTCCACCATATCGGGCTACCTGTTCTGACGACATCACATAGGCCCAGGCAGCCCCAATTATTTTTTTATGAGGGTCAAATACGTCAATCCAGTGCCGCTGATATTCGTTCTCTTCGGGAGAACGACAGGGATCATAATCTTCTAGCCAATCCAATCGCGCCAGCATTGACGAATCCTTAAAGCTCAAAAGATACCCTTGCACCCAGGATGAACCTGCCGTCATGGCAGGATATCCCATCGGCAAGGCAAACAACTCTCCTTGGGCAAGGGCAGGTAATTCCTCCGTCACTTTACCCGCACAGTAGCGTGTGTAATTGGATTCGCTGGGCTTCAAAGTACCATAAACAAAAACACGCAACCCAAGATTCACGATCGTTATTCCGAAACACATCATTCCGAAACACATCATTCCGAAACACATCATTCCGAAACCAAAAAATCTCGTTAGAACTGCTCCTGAATTCAGGGTTCCAACGAGATTTTAAGCTTTCTACAGATTTCTATAGATCGGAATCGTTATTGCGAATTTCATTACTGGATTGGGAACCCGGAGACAAGTTGTAGAGGGCATCCAGTTGTTCGCGGGCATCCTCCACAGTCATCGATCGCATCACGAGCAACGGTTCCTGAATCACATTGCCCGAATCATCAAGAAATTCTGGATGGGGAACCGAGTGGGAGCGAGGGCGACGGGAACGGGAGGGGCCACGCTGAGCCTCAAAGCCGAGCAGAAAAACACTTCGAATCAGATTACCGATCGCTAAAAAGGCGACGATCGTGAAGGCGATGATGTAAAGCAGGTGCAGCATGATTGTTTTTTACAACTCCTACTGAGGAGACTGTTCCATACGAAAGCGAATTGCGACTTGCCAGCACTCAGTAACCAGTTGATGCCAGGGCATCAGGACGGTTGTTTCGACTCCCACCTGGTTATCCGTTACTTTCAATAACATCTGTGTGGCACTGACCTCTTGCTGAGCCTGCTTGACCCGCGACAGTAAATCGCTCTGCTTTTCCGGACCCAAAAAGGAAATCTCTTCAGTCTCTAAGAGAGTCTGTGCCCGCCCAAACCAATATTGAAAATCCTCTAAAAGAGGGTGGAGTAAAGTTTTAAGCAAATCAGATTCAGACGGATTTGAACTGAACATTATTAAAGGGGGACTAATATCTATTCAACAATATTAGCGTCATTTACGTTCTGTAATAACTCGCTAATAAGTTATAGATTCCTGATAAGAAATGTGTTTTTTAGAGTGGAAATTTATCGATGAGCAGATGTTCTGATGGTAGATGGGAGGCAGGGACTCGCTACAATGGGGGCAGTTCGGGTTCAATGATTTGACCCGCCCTCCGTTGACTTTTTTGTTGACCTTCCTTTGTGGTTCTGAGTCCAATGCCCTCTGATCAATCTTCTGCTGAACACATTTCTGAGAAAGTTCATCTGCCCCGCATGAGTGAGTCTGAAAACCTGAAACAGATTCGCCATACTGCTTCCCATGTCATGGCGATGGCCGTTCAGAAGTTGTTTCCGAAAGCCCAAGTTACGATCGGTCCCTGGATTGAAAACGGCTTCTACTATGACTTTGACAATCCAGATCCATTCACAGAGAAAGACTTGAAGGCCATTAAGAAGGAGATGATCAAAGTCATCAACCGCAAGTTACCTGTGATTCGGGAGGAAGTCTCCCGTGAGGAGGCAGAACAGCGGATTAAGGCCATCAACGAACCCTATAAACTGGAAATTTTGGAAGGGTTGGAAGACCCGATTACGATTTACCACCTGGGCGATCAGTGGTGGGATTTGTGCGCGGGACCACACCTGGAGAATACGAGTCAACTCAACCCAGAAGCGATCGAACTGGAAAGCGTCGCGGGAGCCTACTGGCGGGGGGATGAAACCAAGGCCCAACTTCAGCGCATCTATGGGACGGCTTGGGAAACACCAGAGCAACTCGCAGAATATAAACGGCGACGGGAAGAAGCCCTGAGGCGGGATCACCGCAAGTTGGGGAAAGAATTGGGGCTGTTCATTTTTGCTGATCCCGTTGGTCCGGGTCTTCCCCTATGGACTCCCAAAGGAACGGTGTTGCGATCGACCCTCGAAGACTTCCTCAAGCAGGAGCAGTTAAAGCGGGGGTATCTCCCGGTCGTCACGCCCCACATTGCCCGGATTGACCTGTTCAAAACCTCTGGGCACTGGCAGAAGTACAAAGAAGACATGTTCCCGATGATGGCAGAGGATGAGGCCGCCGCCTTGCAGGAACAGGGGTTCGTCCTCAAGCCCATGAACTGTCCGTTCCATATTCAGATTTATAAGAGCGAGTTGCGATCGTACCGAGAACTCCCCCTGCGGCTAGCCGAATTCGGAACGGTCTATCGCTATGAGCAATCCGGGGAACTGGGCGGCTTAACGCGGGTGCGGGGCTTCACAGTGGATGACTCTCACCTGTTCGTCACGCCAGAGCAGTTGGATAGCGAGTTCATGAGTGTGGTGGACCTGATTCTGAACGTATTCAAGAGCCTCAAACTGAAAAACTTTAAGGCTCGCCTTAGCTTCCGAGATCCCGCTTCCGACAAATACATTGGCTCCGATGATGCCTGGAACAAAGCCGAGGGAGCCATTCGACGAGCCGTAGAAACCCTCGGCATGAACTACTTCGAAGGAATTGGGGAAGCAGCCTTCTACGGTCCCAAACTCGACTTCATCTTTCAGGATGCCCTGGAACGGGAATGGCAGTTGGGAACCGTCCAGGTAGACTACAACCTGCCCGAACGATTCGACCTGGAGTATGTCGCCTCGGACGGAAGCCGCCAACGTCCCGTTATGCTTCACCGTGCCCCCTTCGGCTCTCTAGAACGCCTGATCGGGATTCTCATTGAAGAATATGCCGGAGATTTCCCAGTCTGGTTAGCCCCCGTACAAGTCCGATTACTGCCCGTCAGCGAGTCCCAGTTCGCCTACTGCCATGAGGTTGCAAAGCAGATGCGATCGTCTGGTATTCGGGTAGAAGTGGCAGACAACAACGAGCGACTGGGTAAGCTCATCCGGGAAGCTGAGAAAGCCAAAATTCCGGTGATGGCTGTCGTGGGTGCGAAAGAGGTCGAATCTAATTCCCTCAGCATTCGGACCCGGATGTCCGGTGAACTGGGAACGATGGCAGTATCCGAAGTGCTAGAAAAGCTGTCCCACGCGAATCAGGAGCGGGAGGATTTCTAGGGGGAATGGGTGATAGGTCATCAATTGTAATTTCCTATAACCCATCACCCATTGCTTCCTTCTAATCTTTGAAGACAGTTTTCAGGGGTTCTGAACCCAGGGGGCTGGGGGTCCAGCCCTGGAGGTTTTTGCGTTTGGCGAGGAGGGGTTGGCTGTGGACGATTGGCAACCGCACAATTTCCCGATACAGAATTTCACCCACTTCGCGATAGAGTCGAGTTCGGGTTGCCGGATCACGGGTAGCGCGGCCCTGGTTCAGGAGTTGCAGGAGGCGATCGTTCCGCCAATTCCCCAGATCGCCTGTAGAACCAGGGCCGAAGTGGGAGTAGTAGAAGTTATCGGGATCGCCATAATCCCCATTCCAACCCAACATAAAGGATTGGAAGCCAGGAGCCTTGCGGCGATCATTGAGATAAGCAGCCCAATCCTTCGTTTGTAACCGCACCCGAATACCAACAGCACTCAGATCAGCAGCAAAAGCTTCAGCGATCGGCTTGGGAGTGGGAAAGTAGGGACGGGAAACGGGCATGTACCACAGATCCAGATCAAAGCCATTGGCATAACCCGCCTGGGTCAACAGTTGTTTCGCCTTCTGGGGATTGTAGTCATAATCCACCAGTCCCTTTGGTTGGTAACGGCTGAGGGATGGCGGAATGAAGTGGGGATCGCTCACCCCCAAATCGCCCCAGAAAGCCTGGACGATCGCTGGACGGTTAATCGCATGGGCAATTGCTCGACGCACCTCAACCTTTGCCAGGGGAGGATAGCTGGGATTCAAGGCAAGATAGCCCACATTGAAAGAAGGACGGGGAATCGCCTCTAAATTTGGGTCAGCTTGAATTTCCTTCAACTGATCCGGAGCCAGATCCACTGTGAAATCCACCTGTCCGGCGCGAAGTTGGGCGAGTCGGGCAGAGGGGTCTGTGATGAAGCGAATCACTACCTGGTTCATTTTGGGAAATCCCGTTTCCCAATAGTCGGGATTTTTCTCCAGCACAATTCGATCGCCCGTTCGCCATTCCTTAAACCGATAAGCCCCCGTCCCCACAGCGATCGATCCGGCTGTGCCATAACTGGCCCCTGCCTTTTGAATGGCAGCAGGACTGGCAATGCCAAAATATCCAGACCCAATTGCCACCGGAAACGCGGCAAAAGGCTGGCTTAGAACAAACTCCACCGTTAGCGGGTCCGGCGTTCGCACCTCCTTTAAAACAGAAGCCGCATCCCCCTTAAATCCGCCAAACAATTCCTGCCAGATGTTGTACCCCTTACCCGCATTCCGGTAGCCGTGAGGATGCTGCGGGTTCCACCATCGTTCCACATTAAACTTGACGGCAGCGGCATCCAGAGCCGTCCCATCGTGAAACTTCACACCCGATCGCAGCTTAAACGTCCAGGTCTTCCCATCGGGCGAAACAGACCAAGCGGTTGCCAGACTGGGGATTGGGTCGGTCGTTCCCGGTTTGAAATCGAGGAGGCGATCGTAGATCTGCTCCTGCACCATTATCGAATTCCCATCAACGATGTTCCCTGGTTCCAGGTTGACGGGTTGCCCGCCAGCCCCATAAACCAGTACCCCCGTTGAAACAGCGTTGGTCAGACTACTGACAGGGCTGTTCTGAGGGGCAGGAGAAGGGCTACAACTGGACAGGAGGGCAATGGAGCAGGTAAGGAGGAGGGGCGATCGGAGAGAAGAAACAAGATTCATAGTAGAAAGGGTGCCTCACTCCAACAAGCAGGCAAACAAATTCTTGACTGAGAGATACAACTGACTGGCAAACAGCGGCATCAGAAGAAGTTTATCCTTAATTTGGAAATGCATCTTGCCACCAGGGAGTTGAGGTGGGATTACTGATAGTCTGCACAGGCAAACGCTTGCGAATATCGCGAATATTCCATCCCGTTAACCGAGCCAGAGTTTGGGCTTCTTGCTCAAACCGTTTGGGTAAGTTTCGCTTATATTCCTTGCCAGCAGGGCAATTTGCTTCTCTCGTAAAAGGATGGCGCAGGATGTAGCGGCCCTGGAATAGTTGACGATTCGAAGTTTCCTGAAACATCAGGTCTTCTGGAAATTTGTCACGGGTATAACGGACGTGCAAACGAGTGATGAAGACGTTAGTGACTCCTCTCCCACCCTTATCCAGCCAGAACACCCCCGCTTTTCGCAGTTCCTCGTTGCTGAGAGGATCGGCAGAGCAGGGATCGCAATTGCTCATGTCCCAGGCATATTCGAGAAACGCAACCCGTTTGTTCTCACGGGTATAAGCGGTCTGAAACATCGATTTGTAAAAATTCCCAAACTCATTCTTCACATACACGGGAATCTCTGCATCAGAGGGAATTTTCACCGTTCGATAGTTCGTCACCTCTACCTGTCCAGAAGGCGTAAGTAGATAGGCGATCAAGTCCTGCTCCGATTGGGCATTGATCATTCCTAACCGAATCGGCAATATGAATTTGGGCGACTCATAGGCCATCATCAAAGGCCGTAAGGACTGCACTCCCGCCTTATCAAACTCTTGTAAATTCACCTTTGCCACAAAAAACTTCATCTGCTGCCGAATATAGGGTTGGAGCAATGGCGCAGCACCCGCAGGAATCTTATAGCCATTCTGGGTCAGCCAGGTTTGTAAGCCATTCGATTCTTTAGCACTCAGGATCAGAATGTCGTATTCCCCAACCGTAAATTTGGCTTCTACCGTTACCCCTAACGCATCTGCACTCGCTGCCCTTGTAGCACCTGCTGCCTCCCGCCGACTCGGTATTCCCATTCGGGGGCTAAAAACAGGCCGGGAACGACAGGGATCAGCATCAAAATATTCCACTAATCGAGGCGCACTGAAGGCATCCAATCGTTCCATAATCTTTGGGTCGCCCACTCGCACCTGCTCTTCTTTGAGTAAGACGGGAACCGGGACGACGATCGCAAAGTCCTTCACATCCCCCTGATAATCATTCGCCATCGTCAAAATCGTGCGCT
>JANRKG010000458.1:0-25369 GCA_033763635.1 Leptolyngbyaceae cyanobacterium bins.59 | reverse complement strand
TACGATCTTGGCAGACTGCACGGCTGCTTGCGTTGGGATTGACTGGGGATCAAGGGCATGAATATTCTTACCTGTAGGCAGCACATCCGGATTCCGAATGGGATCACCGCCAGGTCCGGGAAGAATGTATTCCCCTTCTAATGCCTTCAAGAGGGCACCCAGTTCGTTATCTGCAACGACCTGCTTCAAGCAGAATTCCAGGTATTCAAACAGGGGTTTGATCTTGTCGGGATCAACTTTGGGATAGCCTGCGTCATGCAACGCCTCAATCCAGGGTTCCTTCCGGCCCATGTTGAAGAAATTGAGCATGGATACCCGCTCAACGCGACCATCTGCATTGGTTTGCTCCTTCACCAGGGCTGCCACTGCTACCCGTGTCGTCTGGGTAATCGTTTGCAGCAGTTCGACATCCGCTAACACCCCCCGATCGCTGTTCTGGTAAATCTCGTCAATGTCGCGCCCGATGCTTTCAGCAATGATTCGGGGCAGACTGGAGATCCCCTCTTCAGAACGATCGACGGCTGCAATGTTGACCAGCGTTGCGATTGCCTCTTCTGCCGTTGGCGGTTTGCCAATTACATGCAATCCACAGGGCAGTAAGCGGGATTCAATCTCCATCAGCTTTCGGTAAACGAGACCGACGATCGTATCCCGTTCGTCTGCGGTCATCTCCTTCGCATCCTGGTCCGGCAGAGCGATATCCTTATCCAGGTTGACGATACGGGCCTTATCCACGATCGTGTTCACGATCTGAATCCCCCGACCGGAATCTTTCAAGGTTTGGTAGGAAGCAATCAATTCGCTCAGTTCTTTCAACCCCTTGTACAAACCCGCATTTTCAGCGGGAGGGGTCAGGTAGGAAATGGTTTCGGCGTAGGACCGACGCTTGGCGATCGTCGCCTCAGAGGGGTTATTCGCTGCATAGTAATAGAGGTTCGGAATCGACCCGATCAGGTTGTCCGGGTAGCAATCTCCCGACATTCCCATCTGTTTTCCGGGCATGAATTCCAGCGACCCGTGAGTCCCGAAGTGCAGCACTGCGTCCGCCCCCCAAATGCGCTCCAGGTAGGTGTAGTAGGCCGCAAACCCATGATGGGGACTGGCCGATCGGGAGAACAGCAACCGCATGGGATCGCCTTCATACCCGAACGTGGGCTGCACCCCGATGAACACATTGCCAAACTGCTTTCCGTAGATCAGCAAATTTTGCCCATCTGTATTCAAGTGCCCAGGAGGTGGACCCCAGGAGGGTTCTAACCGCTCGTAGTAAGGGGTTAGTTGTTCATACTCCGGCACCGACATGCGATAGGCAATGTTGAGTTCCGGGCTGCTGTATTGGGCCTGGGCATCGTGCAACACTTCTTGCATCAACGCTTCAGCGGACTCTGGAAATTCCTGCACATCGTAGCCATTGTTGCGTAAGGCTTCCATTACCTTGTAAATGGAGCCAAACACATCCAGGTAAGCAGCGGTTCCTACATTCCCTTTGTCGGGTGGGAAGCTGAATACCGTAATGGCTACTTTCTTATCTACTTTGGGTTTGCGGCGCAGGGTTGCCCACTTCATCGCTCGTTGGGCGATCGCCTCTACTCGGTCCTGTAAGGCAATCGCCTTCCCAGTTGCTCCATCCCGTCCCGACAGAATGATGGGTTCGATCGCCCCATCCAGTTCGGGGATCGCAATCTGGAGAGCCACCTGAATGGGGTGCAGCCCCAAATCGCTATCCTGCCATTCTTCCGTTGTTTGGAACACCAGGGGCAGAGCCACCATGTAAGGGCGATTCAGACGCTTGAGGGAGTCGATCGCTTTCGGGTGATCCTGGCGGGCAGGGCCACCCACGAGGGCAAACCCCGTTAGGGACACGATCGCATCCACCCAGGGAGTCGGAACTTTAGCGGTGGGATCATAGAAATAGGCATCGATCGGCTTCGAGAAGTCCAGCCCTCCAGCAAAGACCGGAAGCACCCGTGCCCCCATAGATTCGAGTTCTTGCACCATCGCAACGTAATGGGCATCGTCTCCGGTAACAAGGTGGGTGCGCTGTAGCACTAACCCAACACAGGGAGCCAGGGGATCTTTTAAGTCATCGGAGATATCTTTGCGGGAATTAAACCAGTTGAGGTACTCCTTCACGTCCTCAAACATAGTGGGCGCAAGGGGGTGCCAGACTCCCATATCGGGGTAGGTAACAGGATCTTGATAGTTCCGAGTAGATTTGTTGCTCTGCCCCTTGAGAACATACTTATCTGCCAGCATTAATAGGAAGTTCTCCAGGTTTTCCTGCGAGCCACCCAGCCAATACTGAAAACTGAGCATGAAGTTACGGGCATCCTGGGCCTTGTCCATCGGCAGATACTTCAATACCTTAGGTAGTGTTTGAAGTAGCTTCAGCATTCCATCCTGGAAGCCTGATCCCGATTTTTCTTTGCGCTTTCGCATGAACTGGGCGATCGCACTCTTGGATTGACCCAACTGGGCCATCGAGAAGGTGCCCATCTTGTTCAGGCGCATCACCTGGGGCATGGATGGAAAGACAACTGCTACATCCAAGTGATCCCGATGGGGTTCAACGGCAACGACCACCTTTTCCGCCAGATCTTCGATGAAAATGAGAGAACCAATGAACACATTGGCACTCGCCATATCTTTCTTAAAGGCTTCGTAATTATCGACGTTTCGTAACTCTTCGATGAGATAACCACTGATCTCAATCGCCAAGTTAGGATTCTCTCGGTTGATGGAACGGACGGCTGCCGACAGAGAACTTTGATACTGCGGCTCTAGCACGACATAGACCACCTTGATCAAGGTGCGCCCCCGGAGATCATCGGGCGCAATATGCCGGATGGTGGACTTGACGTGAGTGAACATGCGTTATGAACTCCTATGATGGTTGTTCGATTTCTTGGACAAACGGCATCCATAAGACTGCACAATTTGTCAAGTAATTTTCCAGGCAAGTGATCAGGAAAAATCCGGCTTGCTGCTAGATCAAATCCAAAGCTGCTTGAAGCCGCACTCTCCGAAGGTCGTCACTCCTTTTTGTACCAGAAAAAGTTTACAAAATGTCTGACGCTCTGAGGAAGTGAAACAATTTGATAAAAAACATCGAGATCTTGTTTAAATTTGTTTACACTAATAAAAGTATTTGCTCAGATATTGTAAAATAACCCTAAATCTGTTGTTAAAAGCGGGCTTCAATTGTTTCTGTATAAATTTGAATGCTCTTACGATGAATGATAAATGTTTAGTAATAGTTTCTAATTAAACGGATATTTTTAATAGATAAAATCATATTTTTGGTTATTTTCTTATTTTTAACTGTTCTAATTTTTTGATAATTATTATTTAAATAAACAAAATATCATGTCTGGTTTATCATTATTTTCTCCTGTTTCTAGTCATAAGATAAGCTCTTTTCTGGAAATCTCCCTAAGGAAATTAAGGATAAAATAGCCCGATCGCTCTCAGTGATTTTCAAGCAAAACTAAACCCAATTCCATCCAAGCTCACGGTGTAAATTCCTCAGAGCTTGAGAATTGGGTTCCAGGGGAGAAGGAAAAGTGGCTTACAGGGTCGCTAATTTATTAATCAGAGCCTCTCGCTTGTTTAAGAATTTCCATCGCAGCCGTTTGCTTTTCCTCAGCGGCCCAAATAAAGGCAGTCCAATGGTTGTTATCTTTAGCCTTCAAATCTGCGCCTCGCTCAATTAGCAACTTCAAGATGTCTGTATGTCCTTTCGCGGCTGCCCCCATTAACGCGGTGACTCCGAAGTTTGTTTTTGCGTTGATCTCTGCACCTTGCTCCAGCAAGAATTCAACGATCGCCCCATTTCCAGAACTTGCTGCGCCCATCAGGGCTGTCCATCCGTCCTGGTCCGCCTGATTCACGGCTGCGCCCTGGGCAACTAGAAGTTGAACCATTTCTGGATGCCCTGCTTCCGCTGCCAAAATCAAAGCCGTTGAGCCTTCTTCGTTGACCGTATTTACATCCGTTCCCTGCTCTAGCAAAGCCTTGATTATTTTGATATCTCCATTCGCTGCGGCGTTCAAAAAATCTGTCATTCGGTTATCCCTGTAAACTGAACTTTGAGTGTTTGCAATAAGTTAAATGGGCTGGGGGCAGCAGATTGATTGCACAGGCAGTAGATATTTTAATTCTCTCGAACGGTCCCGGAGAATTGGCAACCTGGGTTAAACCTGTTGTCAGGGCGTTAAGATCGCTTCTCAGCCCTGACCCAAAGCAGGTTCGCATTTCTCTGGTGCTTTCTCCCTGTGCCAATGCTACAGGTCAGGAAGTCGCCCTGGCGGAAAGTTATGCGGAGATCGATCGCGTTCAGGGAGCTTCCCACTTCTTTCCCTTTTTACTGTGGGGTAAAACGGAGCAAAATTGGGACTGGCGCGATCGAGGCATTGTGATTTTCTTGGGTGGGGATCAGTTCTATCCCATTGTCATTGGCAAGCGGCTGGGCTATCAGACTGTAGTTTACGCTGAGTGGGAAGCTCGGTGGCATGGGTGGGTCGATCGCTTTGCGGTTATGAGTCCAGAAATTGTCGATCGGGCCAAACCAGAACATCGGGCGAAGTTTACGATCGTTGGGGATCTGATGGCAGAGGCAGGAGCCGCCGTCCCCATCCCGGATTCCCCCAATTCCCAGGTTTTAATTGGCCTACTTCCTGGCTCGAAACCGGGCAAACTTGCTCAAGGAGTCCCCTTATTTTTAGCAGCCGCAGAACGTTTGAAAGCAGCCCGTCCTGACCTGGAATTTGTGATCCCTGTTGCCCCGACGCTGGATGTAGCAACCCTGACCCGCTTCGCCGATCCCCAACATAATCCTGTCTTTCATTTAGTTGATGGGGTGACTGCTGAATTCGTGGTCCCACCCGACTCTGCATCGGAAAAAACTCATCCCTTTTCCGGCTCCTACCTGAAAACGGCGGGGGGCCTTCCAGTTTACTTGTGGACTCAATTCCCTGCCTATGAGGTGATGGCTCGCTTTACCCTTTGCATCACGACAGTAGGAGCGAATACTGCTGAATTAGGGTCTTTAGCAGTGCCCATGATTGTTGTCTTACCAACCAATCAATTGGATGCCATGCGAACGTGGGACGGCATCCCTGGCATTCTGGCAACGTTGCCTGGGGTGGGTTCGTTCTTCGCCAAAATCATTAACCGATTGGCTCTGCGAAATTTGGGGTTACTGGCATGGCCCAATATTTGGGCGAAGGAACAGATTGTGCCGGAATTAGTGGGGTATCTCACGCCTGAATCCGTTGCTGAGGTCGCGCTAGACCTGTTGAATCACGCTGAGAAGTTGCAGCAGATGCGCGATCGACTCCGCAGCGTGCGGGGAGAACCGGGTGCCGCGCAACGGCTGGCAAAGGTTGTGGCAGACCTGATCCCCTCATAAAGCGGCTAAAGTTCGCGCTTCGATGAGGGGGATTCGTCGGTAAACTGGATGCGAAATTCTGTTCCCTGTTCCCGATGTAAGTCAACGGTGCCCCGTAACTGGCGAGTCAGGCTGCGAACCAGTTTTAACCCCAAAGATTGAGTCTGGTCAAAATCCACAGTATCAGGAATTCCAATGCCATCATCCCGAACAATCAGTTCATATCGCCCCTGACTATCTTGATACATCCCTACGAAAATCACCCCCGATCGCCCACTGGGAAAGCCATGCTTTAGAGCGTTGGAAATAATCTCGCTAATCATCAACCCACAGGGCAGCGCTTTGTCAATTCCCAAACGAATTTGATTCAAGTCAAACTTGAGTTGAATCGTCTGGATATTTAGCAGATAGGAATGGGCTAATTCTGTTGCTAAGTTTCTAACATAGGCATCAAAATCAATGCGGCCTAAGTCAGGCGATTGGTACAGTTTTTCATGGATCAAGGCCATTGCCCGAATGCGGTTCTGGCTATCATCGAAAATCTTGAGGGCTTCCTCATTGTTAATGGATCGCGATTGTAACCGCAGCAGACTGGTAATAATTTGAAGATTGTTTTTGACTCGATGATGGATTTCTTTCAAAAGCACCTCTTTTTCCCGTAGAGATGCTTCCAGGATTTGCTGCGCTTCTGTCAACTCTTCCGTTCGCTCCTGCACCCGAAATTCCAGATCTCGCTCCCTGGCCTGCACTTCCTGGGCCATCTGTTCAAACGATCGCGCCAGCAACCCAAACTCATCATCTCGATGGATTGTGACATCTAAATTGGCAACTTCTGCCCCACTTTCAACCGTATTCACGGCTTTTAGCAATTGTTGTAATGGCTGACCAATGACTCTCTCAGCCTGAAAAATTGCTAGCCCTGCAATGAGAACAATAAAACCCGATAGTACGAAAAAAAGTGCCTGGTTATTTCGGTCAATCTCTCCCATATAAGCGGACTCAGGCACAATAATACCTCCCACCCAATCCGCATAGTTCAGAGGCAGGAGTGTAATGTAATGCTTCTGTCCCGTTTTGGGATCGGAATAAGCAAGCTGTTGGGTGGTTTTCAGCTTTTTAAGATTGAGATGATTGGAATAAAGGGCCTGGTTGACTCGCTGCAAAGCAGGATTTTGAACATCCTGAAGCCGTTTTAAGCGGGGGCGATCGGCTCCCGGTACTTGTTCGGGGGCTGTTTCCGACAGGTCAGAGGAGGCAATCATCTCATCTTCACTATTGATGATGAAAATTTTGGCTTCCGGGTAACTCACTTGATGTTTTTTCAAGTACAGTGACAAATGCTGTAGCTCCAGCCCGATCGCCACTACTCCCAAAATCCGCCCCTGATTCATGAGGGTCATGGAGACATCCACGCCTGGAACGTTGTTCGTGCGATAGACATATACGGTCCAGGCTTGCTTCCGGGGATGCTGAATTGCATTTCGATACCAGGGACGTTTCGGCGAAAAGAAGGGAATGGGTTCCTGTTTCAATTCCTGATCGACCAGAACATACTCATCTCCCTGCTTTTGATAAATATCCGTCCATTTCATCGATCGCTGCCGTTGAACATCCCACCACCTCAAATGCAGGTTAAGGTTATCCTGATTCCCCGCCAGCGATCGCTGAACACCTAAAAAATCCCCGTTGGGATACCCAATCTGAACCCAGGTGAAGTAGGGATATGCCTGACTCAGGCTCATGAAAAATTTGGTCTGGGCTGGGTAATTGTTGAGGGGAAGGGTGCCGTTCTGTACATTCAGGGCGATCGTCTGTTGAGCAGCGGTGACTCCATCAAAAACGCGATTCACCTCCGCCGAAATCTTATACATCACCTGCTCATTGATCTGCATCGCTAATCCTTCCACATTCCGGCGAGAGGTTAAAAGCCAGGGAATGTGAACGATCGCAGCCGTAAGGCCAACCGTCGTCAAAACGGTACCGACTAATTTTGGTTTTAAGCCAAGCGGTCTAAAAAATTTCAGCCGATCAAGCGGTTTCAAGGGGTTTACAAGAAGTAATGCGAAAGCAATCTTTTCCTAGTGTTCCCAATTTAGTTGGATCTGCCATCCCGACGACCCAGTTCATAGACACCACAGACGACACATGCCAAAATTCCCATACTAACGGCCCAGCTTTTTCCTAGCCCCCACTCAACCCCGAAGTTACACAGAAACCCAGATATCATAAATGGCACAATACTTAACAGGGAGGCATAGAAAGAGTTTTGGGCTTCGCGGGCAAGACGGGTTTTTTCGAATTCTTCTTGAGAAAGATAGAGAGACCTTTCAGCATAGTTGAACCAGCGGCTCAGTTGCTCCATGAACCAGTCACTCACAGGGGAAAAGCCCAGGTAAAGCGCCAGGGACCAAAGGCTTGTTCCGGCAATCGCGATTGTATTGATGTGAACAGGAAAGGGCAACAGGTCGCTAAACATGAAGAAAATGAGTATTTTGCTAAGTTTAATTTCAAAACATTTATTTATTGTATGGGGATTCTCTGCTCTGGCAAGAAATCCTCTGATGCCTGTCTTTCTTTGAGTAGGCTCGGAAAAGATTGCAACGAACTCAGGAATCATGCATGATTAATTTGAAACCTTATCAGTACCCAGGTACTACGGGTCATCATGGCGATCATTTCCTCGAAAAATCAGCAATCTGGGTCAGGCGATCGATCGGGGAAACGCAAGCCAGCCCAGCCACAACCGCAGGCGCATCCGGAAGCGGTGAATGAAGAACTTCCCCTCTCGACTCTTCCCCCAGAGAGCAAGCCTGATTCTGAAGAGTCGTTGTTGGTTCCCGAAGCGCGCGAGGATGAACAAACCCGTCAGGAAGAACGGTTACGTCCCCAACGGTTAGCGGATTATGTGGGGCAAAAGGCGCTTAAGGAAGTGTTGCAAATTTCCATTCAGGCAGCAAAAGCCCGGAAAGAACCCCTGGACCACCTGTTACTGTACGGTCCTCCCGGTTTAGGAAAAACCACCATGTCCCTGATTCTGGCAACGGAAATGGGGGTCAACTGTAAGATCACCACCGCCCCAGCTTTAGAGCGTCCCAGGGATATTGTGGGTTTGTTGATCAATTTGCAAGCGGGGGATGTTCTATTCATTGATGAAATTCACCGTTTACCCCGGGTGACTGAAGAGATTCTCTATCCGGCAATGGAAGATTTTCGGGTGGATATTACGATCGGCAAGGGACAAAGCGCCCGCACCCGTTCCCTCACCCTGCCCCCTTTTACCCTGGTCGGTGCCACCACCCGCGTCGGTGCCCTGACTTCCCCTCTGCGCGATCGATTTGGGTCTGTCCAACGGTTGCGCTTTTACGAACTAGATGAACTCACCGAAATTCTGCTGCGAACGGCTGGGATTTTGCATACTCCGATCGCCCTGGAAGGGGCCGCAGAAATTGCCCGCCGTGCGCGTGGGACTCCCCGGATCGCCAACCGTCTTCTAAAACGAGTACGGGACTATGCGGAAGTGAAAGGACTAGGGCCAATCACGGAGACAATTGCCGCTGAAGCGTTGGAACTCTTTAACGTAGATCCCCAAGGTCTGGATTGGACCGATCGTCGCCTCCTCACCGTCATGATCGAAAACTTTCATGGGGGGCCTGTAGGTCTGGAAACAATGGCAGCCGCAACGGGAGAAGATGCCCAGACGATCGAGGAAGTGTACGAACCCTATTTGCTGCAAATTGGCTACCTCAATCGCACTTCCAGGGGCAGAATTGCCACCGCAGCAGCCTGGAGACACCTCGGCTACACCCCTCCCGATCACCAATTATCATTTTTGTCCTAAAAGTCTCTTAGAAACTTCTCATAAGAAAAGAGGAATGCTCCGAAGAACATTCCTCTAATACATTTTTTTGTTGAAAATTTCATGACTTTAGGTATCAGTCAGAAGGAAGGGGTAACGAGAAAATACAATTCCAGATTCCCCATTCCCTACTGCTAATTAATGACGACCATCAACTGCATCTTTGAGGTCATCTTTCACGTTTTCAACCCCATGACGAAGCTTGGCTTCTGCTTGTTTTGCCTTGCCTTCAGCCTCATGCTCAGGGTTGCCTGTTACATTTCCAACAGCTTCCTGAACTTTTCCTTCGATGTTTTTGCCTGTTGCTTTTGCACGATCTTCTATAGACATAATAAATCTCCTTTTCTTCTTAAAAATAGGCATGTTTTATCTCAATGCCTATTTTTTATTCACCCTTTTAATTTAAGAAAAATTGTAGTTTTCGATACCTATCTAAAGGCCAATCTTTTATCTATTTCTAAAGTTATTTAGGTAGATGAATTGCTACCTCCGATAGGCTGATAACTTTTTATGACTCGTCCTGCTCCACGCACCTGAGCATAATAAGCCCTACTCACTGCGTCCCCCTCCGTTGTGAGAAAATCGATGCCAATGCCATTCCGTCCCTGGGCGGTGCCAGAACTATGAATGTAGGAATCAGCAGTCAGGCATAGTCCAACATGGGTGGCTTTATCGGGAGGGCCGAAGAAGATTAAGTCTCCGGGCCGAATCTCAGGGAGTGCGATCGACTGAGTAAAGGCTTCCTGCTGATAAGCATCACGCGGAACCCACACCCCAACTGATGTAAAAGCCGCCTGTACTAAGCCAGAACAGTCATAATTTGGCCCCACTGTTCCCCCCCACAGGTAGAAGTTCGGTTGGTGCATGGCCTCGTTTGCAAAGGTCATCACTTGGGGTAATCGGGGTTCAATTGCAGCCCGATCGAGCAATTTGGGTTGATAGGGTTCAGAGGCCGGAATTAGGTATTCTAAATCCCCTGGAAGCAGCCAACCGGGATAATCATCTTCGCAAAGGCACACCTGAATCGCCGTCGCTCCACCATCCGTCAACGAGCGAGACACGATTCTCAAGTGTCTGCCCGATCGTGCCTGGGTTGCGAGGCGATCACACTGGTCGGAATCGTACAAGTTGAGATTGGCCCTACAGACGTATTCAACGGAAGGATCGGGATTCAGCAGCGATCGGGTTATATCCAGAGAAACCATAGGATGTGCCAAGTGGGTGGTCAGAGCAAAATTTAGACCAGAATTTAGACCCAAAGCAAAATTCCCCTGGTGTAAGCCAGAGGAATTTTCATACCTAATTTCTAGAGATGCTCTAAAAAATCTTGAGTTCAACCGCAACGCCGTCTTACCTCAGTTTTTGACCTGGTTTGCGACCAGGTGGACACCGTTGTCTGATTTAAAGTTTCCGAGTACAAGCCCGGTTTACTGCCATCAGCACTTAATTCAGGCATCCTTATTCAAAAAGCATAGATCAAAAAAACATTATCGGCAGTCACCAACGTCGCAGCAGAACTATTAGTCATACTAGCAAGCTTCTGCGAGAATGACAGGTCTTGACAAGCTCCAAACTGTCAGTTAAGGCTCCCGCTGGTACGGTTACTTTCCGTACCAAATGCTTTCGATCGTCTGAGAAAGCCGTGCTGCTTCTGTCTTCAAATCTGCTTCTTCTGCGGGAATCCGTACCGTTACGTGCCCTAACTTGCGACCTGGATAACTCTGGTTCTTGCCGTACCAGTGAACCTGAGCATGGGGAATGGCAGCCAGTGAACTACGCCGATTGCCGTAATCACTCTGAGAAGTCTCAAAACCTAATAGATTCACCATGACAGCCCCGGCATCCTTCAACTGGGTGTCCCCTAGAGGAAGTTGGGCAACGGCCCGTAACTGCTGCTCAAACTGGGAAGTCTCACAGGCATCGAGCGTGTAATGGCCCGAATTATGGGTCCGAGGAGCAATTTCGTTGATCAAAACCTTGCCTTTACGGGTCAAAAATAATTCAATTCCAAACACCCCTACCGCGTTCAGGTGTTCCATTAAAGTTCGGGCGATCGCTTCAATTTCAGTAATGGTCGCGGCTGGGACATCCGCAGGGACAATCACACGACGACAAACCTGATTTTCTTGCTGAGTCTCAGCAACGGGATAAAGGGCAACTTCTCCCGTCAGCGATCGGGCCACCATTACCGCTAGTTCCCGCTCAAAGGGAATCCACTCTTCCACCAGAACAGAGGGTTGCCCTAATTTCTGACAGATTTCTTCCAGGTCTTCCCAGGTCTTCACGATAAAGGTTCCCTGCCCGTCATACCCATGACGACGCACTTTCAAAACCAGCGGGAAGTTCAGGGGTTGCTTTTCGGGAAGCCCCTGTTCGACAGAGAGCAGGGTGAATTGGGGAACGGGAAGCCCTCGATCGCGCAAAAAACAACGCTGGTCATATTTATCCAACAATGGGGCCAGAGTTTCTAGACTGGGAAGAAAGCGAATCCCTTGTTCTGCCAGGGGGGAAAGGGCTGGCAAGTCCACAAACTCGTTTTCAAAGGTAATTACGTCACACCGAGTTGCCAGGTGTGCGGTTGCGGCAGCATCATCGATCGCAGCCAGGACAGTCTCTGTCGCGATTGGGGCAGCGGGGTCGGTGGCCTGGGGGGTCTGGACTACTAATTCCAGTCCCAGGCGATCGGCTGCGGGAACCATCATCCACGCCAGTTGCCCTCCCCCAATCACTCCGACCCGTTTGACTCGTTCAACCTGCACCGCATCCTCCTCCTGACTTCAAACTGTTAATCGGGATTGGATACAGCATTTATGATTCGTCCATTCCCGATTACCCATCACCCATCTAACACCGAATTACTCTTGTAAATTCGCGCTCGTTTTCAACAGCCCAGAGAATCGCGAGTTGCAACTCCGGTTTTTGAATTAATTCCACTGGCCTTCTGGCAAAGTTCCTTGACCTGTGCCCCGTCTAGAATGGCATCTGTGAAATCAGCTCCTGTAATATCCGTGTCTTTGAAGGTCGATCGCAATAACAGAGACTCTACAAGAACGGCATCCCCAAGATTAGCGCCTGTAAAATTCACCAGATCAACCAGTGCGCCTGTCAAGTCTGCTCCGTGTAAGTTCGCCTGGGTCATTACAGATGCGCTTAAAACGATTCCCTGCATGTTGGCGTTTGCAAAGTTGGTACGCTCCATGTTGGCATTTGAGAACTCCGCAGCCCAAAGGGTCTGGCCTGAAAAGTCTTGACCTTTGAGTTCTGCATTACTGAAGGATAGGGGTGGAGCGTAGTCTGCGGCACGGACGGAAAGGGGGGCGATCGTGGCCCCTCCCCAGACCAACATTAAAGCCAAGCAAACGGAAATAAAAGATTGCCAAATCATTGTGAACATGACCTTCAAGAGCAGAACCTGGATAGGTTAACTCTATCAAGAACCCGATCGGAAGTTGGATGATTTTGGGAAAGAATCTCATACGTTAAAAATCAAAGAATGTTATGAAAATAGAACGATTTTTTATTTTTATTGATATAAGCCAAGCTAAAGCCTGCTCTGTGTTTGAAGCTAATTGGACTGCCTTATTTTTTATTTCCTGAAAAGCTTCACTCCACCAATCCACTGACTCTATATTATTCCTAAGTAATAAGTTCAGTATTTTTGCGGGCTGTGGCGAAAAAACGACCCACTATTCTAATGGTTGAGCGCTGAAGTTTCCTTGATTGCTGCTGATAAAGGGCTTCTACCCCTGGTAACTCGACAGCACTTGATGGTGAAGTCCATCTGGTACTACGGGTTCTTAAAGATTGGTCTGGTTAGGGTGTAGAGCTGTCTGCATCAATACCAGCAGTACCAATACTATCTGTATTAATACTGCTGCATTAATACTGCCTGCATCAATACCAGCAGTACCAATACTATCTGTACCAATACCGCCTGTATCAACCTTTGTACGGGTCGTCGTTTGCTCCACTCCGGTCAGTGAAGAGATCGGGTGAAGACATTCGCAAAGGAATCTTGCCTTATTTAAGGTGAATAACCAGAGCTTGTTTTAGAGCAAATGGCTGACAGATCAGTTGGTCTAGTCAAGCCCTTTATAAACAGTCTATCCAGATTTTACGTTCCTGGAGAGGGAATGCGCTTCAGGCTCAATGGATTGTCATCGACTGATTATCGTTAACCACTCTGATGCTCAGTCATTCACCCTCTGGTGGCAGAGGGTTGGAATTGACAGGTTTTGTTCACTCAATTCGTTTACCCAGTAGAGGTTTGTACTATGGCTGTTGAAAAAGTAAACTCTTCCTCCAGTTTGGCTGAAGTGATCGATCGTATCCTCGACAAAGGGATCGTGATTGATGCGTGGGTCCGCGTTTCTCTGGTAGGGATTGAACTGCTGGCCGTTGAAGCCCGTGTTGTGATCGCCTCTGTTGAAACCTACCTGAAGTACGCTGAAGCGGTTGGTTTGACGACTCAGGCTGCTGTTCCTGCTTCATAGTTTTAAGCATCCTTCATCAGATGGGGAGCTGTGCGCTTCCCATCTGATCTTTTTCTGCCACCCCAACCAGGAGACTCACATGATTGCTATGAAACAAGAATGGCAGGCTCAAAGGCAGCAGCGACAAGCAGAAGTCGCCCAGCGGCAACAGGGTGTTCGAGCATTTTTGGGAGCATCGCGGCAGCAGTTTCAGCTTCAGACTGCTGAGGTTCGGTCCCGGTTGGAGACGTTTCGCGATCGGCTCAATCAGGCAGATGCAGCCCGCCGAGAGGAAGCAGCCCTCGATAAAGCCGAACTACAAGAATTCCGATCGAATCTCCAGCAAACCGTTCAAGATTTTTTGACTGCAACCCGTGAGGAACGGCAGATCAATACTGCTAAGCTTCTCTGGCAACTGAATGAATACACGGAAGCATTGCAGCGTCAGACCCGCGAATTTCTCAAGGTGTCGGCCATTGATCACTTCTTAATGGCCCAACAACTGACTCAAGACCTTCAAGAATTTCGGGACTCCCTGACCCAGTTTGTGCTGTCCCTGCGTCAAGAGATTCGCCTGGATCTTGATGTGACGCAAGCCTGGGTTCAAGACCTACAGGCTGAAACCCAAAACTTTTTGGCAGCAACAACCCAACAGCGCAATCAAATGCGGACCCAATTGCTGACTGACCTGGCCCAATTCACCGATCGCCTGGGGTTAGAAGTGGAGCGTTGCCTGAGTGTCTTCGCGATGATGCGTCAGGAACGGGCAGATGATGTTCAACAAACCTTAGCAGAAAGCCGATCGCAGCGGTTAGCGGAAGTCCAGACGCTTTTCAACGACCTGGCCCAGTTCCGAACCGTCCTCAAAAACTCTCACCGCGATCTGCAACAGACGGTTTGGGGAACTTCAGGCGGGCAAAAGGTGACTGCTCCGGCTCGGTCTGCTATGAAAGCAACCCCTGCTAAGGCTTCTGCCATCAAATCCAGTCGTCCTGTTCCGACCCGATCGAAGCTACCTGCACAACCTGCTAGTAAGGTCACTGCCAGACCTCAAGTGCCCAATCCTCCTGCCCGTCCCATCGCCCCGAATACGGTTCTTCCCCGCCCTTCCGTCACGGAACCAGCCCCCTTGATAACGGAATCGGTTGATGTGGGAAAGGCTGTGTATAGTCATCTGCATACGGTGCAGGGAGCTAGATTAAGTGAGATTGAGGCCGCCCTAAAGCTCAATCGTTTCCAGGCTGTTGATGCACTTCACTCTTTAATCCAAAAGGGATTAGTGGTGCAACGCGATCGGTCCTACTACGTTGTTGATGAGGCATCTGTCCAGTGACCACAATTCTGCAAGCTCGTCCCCGTCGATTTGTCAGTACCCCTTCCGTTGAGCGGATCGCCGCCCGGTCTCTGCGATATCTCCAATCCGGGTTTCCGGTTCATCTGCGTGGCCCCGCTGGAACGGGAAAGACAACCCTGGCCCTCCACCTGGCAGATTTGCTGGGTCGCCCGATTATGCTGGTTTTTGGGGATGATGAATTCAAAACGTCAGACTTGATTGGGAACCAGTCGGGCTTTACCCGTAAAAAGGTCGTGGATAATTTTATCCATAGTGTTGTGAAGGTCGAGGACGAGTTGCGGCAGAATTGGGTCGATTCTCGCTTGACGTTGGCGTGCCGCGAAGGGTTCACCCTGGTCTATGACGAATTCAACCGATCGCGCCCTGAGGTGAACAATGTCCTGCTGTCGGCGCTGGAAGAAAAGTTGTTGGTGCTGCCCCCCAATAACAATCGATCGGAGTATATTCGGGTTCATCCCCAATTCCGTGCCATTTTGACCTCTAACCCAGAGGAGTATTGTGGGGTTCACAGCACTCAGGATGCTTTACTAGACCGATTAGTGACCATTAATATTCCTGAGCCAGATGAATTAACCCAGCAAGAAATTCTGGTACAAAAGATCGAGATTGAACGGGATGCAGCCCTGTTGATTACCCGTTTAGTGAAGGCGTTCCGGATACAAGTTGGGCTAGAAAAATCCTCTGGTCTGCGGGCTGGCTTGATGATCGCCAAGGTCTGCCACGAGCATGAGGTAACGATTAAGGCCAACGATCTGGATTTCCGGGATGTGTGTGGGGATGTGCTGTTATCCCGTGCCAATCTGTCTCTGAGTGAAGCAACGACAACCCTCTGGCGGATTTTGGATGAGTTGACCCAGGCTCCTTTAGAGTCGGAAGCGATTCAACTCTCAGCAACCGTGATTCAAGAACCCAGCAGTGGGGTTGAAGTTGAGGAGCAACCTGCTCTCTCGGTGGAAAGTCCGGATGAGGCCAACGTTTTGATGGAGACTGAGCAGGGAGAGACCGAACAGGAGGAGCATTTCCAGGATGGAAATAACGCCCAAAACCCTGACCGGATGCTGCAATATGAGCAACAAATTTGTGAATATTTGCAACACAGGGAAAGCGCTCGCATCTCTGAAATTGAAGCGGCCCTGGGCTTGAATCGTTTCCAAACCGTTGATGCTGTGCGTGCCTTGGGTGAACAGGGTATCCTGAAGCAAAAGGGCGATCGCGTCTACATCGTGAAATAGGATCGGTAAATTGTGACCACTACATTTCCCCAACCGAAAGCCTCCCCGCCTCCCCGAATCGCCACTGCAACGGCGGGTTCCACCCTGGCGGATGTGCTAGAGCGGGTTCTAGATAAGGGGATTGTGATTGCAGGGGATATCTCAGTTTCTGTCGGTTCCACAGAATTACTCAGTATCCGCATTCGACTCCTGATCTCTTCAGTGGATAAGGCCAAGGAAATTGGGATTAACTGGTGGGAGGCGGACCCTTACCTGAGCCGTCAGGCTCAGCAACCTGCCCTTCCTCCCGCCGAAGTTCAGCAACTTCAACAGCGCATCCAAAACCTGGAGGAAGAATTGCGATTGCTGCGGAGTGCAGCAGTTCCGGCTACGGACTCTCGATCGGTCGAGTAGAGACTGTATTAGGAAATGCAGAGGGCAGAAGGGAAATCCTGACACTGATATTGATATAGTGAAACTCCAGTGATTCAGCCTTTTAGCTTGACTATGCAAGCCCTCCTGCCCTACAGGAATACTGCAATATCAGATTTCCATCGCTTATCTTCATAATCTTTCACCGAGAAACCCAATCCCCTTGTGGGTTGGGAGGGGTAGGTGGGCGAGTCAAGGGGTTCAATGCCCCGCAGACTCGCAATCATCTATGGGAGTAACAGACTGTTCTATGGTACAATTGAACTCGTGACAAGCCCACTCCTTTAACAAAGGCACGACCTGAAAGGCCACGCACTACAGGGGATACAGTTTCGGAAGCTAAGGCTTTCTGGGAGAGCGGGATGAGAACACAAAGTTGTTGCTCCTTGCAAAAAAAATTGAATCCTTTGGGCTGCGGTCAATCAGCCTATTGCACTCCGACTTCTAGACGGCTAGAGGGATTTGGAAGTGCAAGCCCCATCCCCTTGTGGGTGGGGTTGTTGACTGATTACAAAGGCACTCAGTTGGGTGTTTTTTTGTTTTTTGAGTTAACGCTTCAAAACGATGCCTTGTTTATGCTGGGCAACGGGAAAGGGAGCAGGGTAATCTAACTGCTGCTCGGAGACGGGAAAGGCGAGCTTGAAGGTCGTTTGACCAGAGACACTTGTGACCCAGATTTTGGCTTGTAGACGATCAGCCAATCGCTTTACTAAAGCTAACCCCAACCCTGTTCCTCCATATTTCCAGGGATCGTTGTTGGGAATGCGGTAAAACTTTTCAAAGATGCGATCGAACTCGTCTATAGGAATATGAGTCCCCGTATTTGTGACTTCTAATAAAATGACAGGGCAGTTCACAAATAAAGACTCATACGGAGCCAGCACATCTCGCTGGTTCATTGCTGAAGATGGGGAAGGTAAAAACTGAACCTGTAGGGTAATCGTTTCCTCAGCAGGGGTGTACTTACAGGCGTTCGTCAGTAGCTCCGTGACAATGCGTTCCAGGTAGTCAGAGTCAGTTGTTAGCGTGGGCAAATTGGGCGCAATGTGAACCTCTAGCTTTTGTTGCTGGCTATTTGCCCTCTCTTGATAAGGATAGGTAATAGAGGGCAACCATTTGGAAAGATAAATTTTGGAGAGTTTGAGAGGATCAGCGGCAGCTTCCAAACGGGACAAGTCTAACAAGTCGTTGATCAGGCTGATCTCTCGCTGGCACTCGTCTTGCAAAATCTGAAGATATTGCCCTGCTTTAGTTAAATTAATGTCTTGTGAGGTATGAGTCAGAACTGCTTTTAACATCTGACTTGCCAGTTTCATGTTGCAAACAGGGGTCCGTAGTTCGTGGGAAACGGTGCTTAAAAAGTCATCTTTCAGGCGGTTCAGCCGCTCCAACTCCTGAACCTGTTGTTGGGCAGCACGATAAAGACGGGCCTGACGGAGGGCAATCGCACATTGGTTGGCAACCTGCTGCACCAATCGAATATCTTGCTCATTAAAGGCATGGTAGCTCTGATCAATTAGCCATAGATCACCCATCACACCCTGGTCGTCTCGAATCGGGCAGGTGAGGGTGGCAACACGGCCTCGGGTTGGATGGGGTAGGAGGGAACAAAACTGAAAATGGTGCCCTTGCAAGAGGGGACCATAGATTTCAGGAAAATCGGCAATGCGAGACACTCGCCCTTGAGAAGGGGAAAGAATAGTGGTGTATTCGTAGCAGATGGTTGAAGTTCCCTGCTCCAGGTCGAAAAGGGCGGCATTACAACCATTTACTCCGAGTCCCAGAGCTAGCTCCTGAACAACGGTTTGGAGGATCTGGTCTTCGTCCAGGCTATCGCGGACGCGATCAGTAATCCGCTTCAAGAGGGCTTCGGCTTCGTAAGCTTGTTCTAACTGAACCGTGCGAACCCTAACCTGTCGTTCCAGGTCTGCATTCAGCCGTTGCACCTGAGAGTAGAGTTCCGATCGCTGAATGGCGATCGTCAACTGTTGGGCAACGGTTGACGCCAGATCCACATCCGAATCTTGCCACCCCCCCTGAGGGTTGGTTCGAATGAGGGTTAAACTGCCCCAGACATTGGCATTTAGTTCTAAGGGCACCACCAACCAGGCCCCTGGATAGAGTTGAGCAATTTTGTGATTTTGCGGATTCTCTAGCTGCCCGATATCCTCAATCTGCACGAGATGCAATTGCTTAATGGCTTTGGCAACCGGGTTTTCGTCATCTGCAATGTTAATGAGTTCTGAGGCTGACGGGAAGGTACTTTGGGAGTAGGCCGCTTTTTGTTGCCAGAGTTCTAATTCAGGTAAGTATTGGCGAATGTTAACGTGGTCTACTTGCAGCAGATGGGCAATTTCAGTGACAGCGGTTGTAAAGATAGTAGCGAGATCCAGAGAATTGTGGATGGCCTGAAGAACAGAGTTTAAGGCCCGCTCCCGATGGGACTGTTGCAAAAGTGCGGCTTCAGCCCTGCGTAAATCGGTAATGTCTTGAGAGGTGCCAAAGAGCCGAATCAATTCTCCCGATTCATTGAAGATTGGGCAACCCCTGGCATAGGTATGCCGGACAGAGCCATCAGGCCGCACAATTCGACATTCAAACTCGTAGGGTTGCTGGCTCTCAATCCCTTGGGCGATGATCGTTTGTTGATAAAGGCGATCGTCGGGATGAACGAGGGTTGTCAATTCTTCAAAAGTTGGAGGGGAACCCTGAGGATCTAGCCCGAAGATGCGAAACATTTCCGTAGACCATTGGACTTTTCGCGTATCCAGGTCAAATTGCCAGATGCCAACCTGAGCAATGCGTTGCGCTTCAAGAAGATTGGCCTCACTATGCCAGGTTGAGGGGGATTGGCCCTGAAATGGTTGCCTCTGTTCCTGACCGATCAAGCCCGTCTCCTGACGATGAGCAGATTGAATGGATTGCTCACTCACGGAGCTTTGGAATGGGTGGGGGACCAGGGGGGATGACATGCTTCGTGAAAAGGATAGAAGTGAAATACCCAGGTGGGACAGATAACAGAATCCGCCTGGTAGCAAAGTACCGTATATTTAGGGTTCTTAACATCAGGAGCAATACTGACAGTCCGTATCCCTGCTGCGATGATCAATCGGATTTTCCTTAATATCGAATGCGGGGATCAATAAAGGCATTGAGGAGATCGATCGCAATACTGGCAACAACGACGATCGCCGCGAAAAACACGACAATTCCCTGGACGGTGGGGTAATCTCGCAAAGAAATCGCTTCGTACAGACGATTCGCTAACCCTGCCCAGGAAAACGTCACTTCCGTCAAAATGGCCCCTCCTAACAGGGACGCAAAGGTTAATCCCAAAACTGTAATTACTGGGATCAACGCATTCCTGAGGGCATGGGCCAGCAAAATTCGGCTTTCAGCAATTCCCCTGGCTCGTGCGGCTTCCACATAATCCGCCTTCAGGGTTTGCTTGAGATTCACCCGCACAATCCGTTCAAAGATGCCGCTCAACAAGACTCCTAGCGTGAGGCTGGGTAATGCCAGGTGATGAAGGGCCGTCAGAAAAGCTCCCAAATTTCCACTTAGTAAACTATCAATGGTATAAAGCCCCGTACTGACGTACACATCCCCCAATCGTAGCCCTGGTGGAGGTTGCAGACTGGTGGGAAAGCGAGTGCCCAGAGGGAACCAACGTAACTGAACCGAGAAAATCAGTTGGAGCAACATCCCAAACCAGAACAGGGGAATCGCGTAGGTGATGATGCCAAACAACCGACCTCCCACATCGTAGATAGTTCCTGGTTTGGAAGCAGAGAGGATGCCAACCCCGACCCCAACGACCAGGGCAACTACCATACTACAAAGGGCTAACTCTACCGTTGCCGGAAAAAATTGCTGAATAATCGTCCAAACAGTCTGCCCTCGACTTGTGAGGGAGGTGCCTAAATCGAAAGTCAATAAATCTCCCAGGTAGTTGAGATATTGCTGCCATAGGGGAGCAGCCAGCCCTAATTGCTCCCGCATAGCCGTTTTGACACTCTCAGGGGCGCGGGGTCCCAGGATGACATCGATCGGATCACCAGGGGTAGCTCGCAGAAGCAGAAACACAACCGTTGTGATCACCCATAGCATTAGGGGAGCCAGTAGCAACCGGGCAACGACATAGTATTGGAGAGAACGCGATCGAGACATGGAAATCAGTTACCGAAATCAATTACCGTAGGTTAGCGATCGTCCCCAGCTAGGGGGCCAGTTTGTTCCCTCAGAAGATAATCCACAATTCTTTCGAGTCGCTCAACCGCAGTATTGGTAGAAGCCATAGAAAATTTGAGAAATCACCTGATTTTAACCCTGAACCTGCTTTTTCCATGCAGAAGTTTCGGAGGCTATGTCAGTATTGAAAGAAAGCATCAGAGATGGATTAGCGTTGCAACTTACTTTCCTTGGAACCAGTTCCGGTGTACCGACCCGATCGCGTAATGTATCGGGGATTGCGTTGCGTCTTCCTCAACGATCTGAGGTCTGGTTGTTCGACTGTGGTGAAGGAACCCAGCATCAGTTGATTAAGAGTGACCTACGAATCAGCCAGCTCACCCGGATTTTCGTTACCCACATGCATGGAGATCATATTTTCGGGTTGATGGGGTTGCTGGCAAGTTGTGGACTGGCAGGAAACCCAAATCGGATCGATATCTATGGTCCACCGGGATTAGATGACTACTTGAAAGCCTCTATCCGTTATTCCCAGACGCATTTTTCCTACCCCGTCAAGGTTCATACCGTAAAACCGGGCATTGTCTTTGAGGATGCCGAATTTGTTGTAACGTGCGCTCCCCTCAAACATCGAGTTCCGGCCTTTGGATATCGCATTCAGGAAAAGGATCGCCCGGGCCATTTTGATGTTGAAAAAGCAAAAGAATTGGGAATTCCCTCTGGGCCACTTTACGGCAAGTTGAAGCGGGGGGAAGTCATTACCCTACCCGATGGTCGCAAGATTAATGGTGCCGAGTTCTGTGGCCCTCCTCAAGTAGGCCGGAGTGTGGTTTACTGCACGGACACAATTTATTGCGAAAGTGCAGTGGAATTGGCAAAACAGGCAGATCTGCTGATTCACGAAGCGACCTTTGCCCATCAAGATGCAGAAATGGCATTTCAGAGGCTCCATTCTACGTCTACGATGGCAGCTCAAGCAGCCCTGGTGGCTGGCGTACAAACCTTGATCATGACTCACTTCAGTCCTCGTTATGCCCCCGGAAACGATCTGGAACTGAAGGATCTCCTTAAGGAAGCTCAAGCCATTTTTCCAAATACTAAAATGGCCTATGACTTCTGGACCTATGAAGTACCGAGAAAATCTTTGCCAGAGCGATCGACCGCCTCCGTTTAGCCGATCTTCCCCTAACTTGCCTGGGAGGATTGACTGGAGGCATTCACGGTACTTTGCTCCCCCGTCTGGCCTCGATTTGTCAGCCGATCGCGAATTTCGAGTAGTCTTGCCTGGGTGCTTACAGGACCGCGAGGCGCGGGAATTTCTGTATTGGGCCATTGGGGCAGGTCAGAACAGGGGCAATCCAGGGACCGCAGGCCAATATTGGGCATGGGAATGGGCATGGAACACCGAGAACAGGGTAGGATATCCCAGCCAGGAGTTAAGAGTTGGGCGATCGTCTGACTCGTACCTTCAAGGTAGCAATCCCCTGCATTTGTAGCTTGAATTTGCTCCCAGCATTGTTCAAATGCCTTGCTGTATCGATCGCCCTCAATCACAGGTTGGGGCAACAGGGCAACATTGCCATTGCGAATCATTACCCTTTTGCCTAGTTGAAACCAATAGGCAAGATACTGTCTGATTTGATGCTGGGATGCCATAGCTTTCCGTTAAAAATTTCCTAGCGTGAATCTTCCTGAAATGCTTCTTGGAAGCACCTGCCTGAATCTACCCCTGAGTCACTCAAATTCGTTGGCTTCTAATATTTCTAATGAATGTATTTCTAATGAATGCCTGAATGAGATGCATTAAATTTTTATGCGTAAGCTCCAATGCAATTCATTCACCTTATCCAAGCGAGGATTTTCCTGTCTCTCACCCAGGTAAAGCCTTGCATCCTTCAGGTCGTGCTTCTACGGAGGTAGTTCTATCCTATCTGGTTCAAGCGCTTGAAAATGGGGTGGAATCTGTAGGGATCATTAAGGAAAGCAGACTGGAATTAGGATTTGGGCAAAGGAATTCCTAACTGACTCAAGTTCAGAACGTATCCCCCTGTCACTAGGTACACTTGATCGGCGATCGCTCCAATGCAGCGAGTTAAACTGCCCAGACGGTCTCGAAAGGTTCGCCCTAAGGGATAGGCAGGCACAACCCCCCAGCCCACTTCTTCAGCGACCAAAATAATAGAACTTGGGCTAGCTTTCAGGTTGGCGAGAAAGGATTGTTGCGTCTCAATCCACGCTTCATCGGATTGCTCCAGCAAGTTCGCTAACCAGGTTCCCAGAGAATCTATCAGCAAACAATCCTGTGCGCTTGTGGATTGCAGGAAACCTGCCAGATCGGTTTGAATCTCTTGCGTTTGCCAGTGGGCAGGGCGACGATGACGATGAGATGCAATGCGAGTCTGCCACTCCAGGTCTGCCGGATCAATGGCTGCGGTTGCGATGTAAAGCACAGATCGCTGACTCCGATCGGCCAATCGTTCTGCCCACTCGCTTTTTCCAGATCGGGCGGGACCCGTTACCAGAATGAGACGGGCGGGATCAGGGGAAGAAATCATGATAAGGACTTTGCGGGAGAGGTACTTTTCATCCTCCCACGCACAGGCTAAAGTTGGATCAGGTGCATTATCGAGTCCAAATTCATACCGGATTTATTCATTCAGCAGTTCGCTTTTGCCTGATCAGATGAGAATGTTCACCCTGTTCCAGTTTGGGAAAAAGTAGTGAACTCAATGCTGCGCTTGTTTGACGATCTTGTTTTGATCACCCCTGTCTCCAATCGTTATGAACTCTGACTTGCAGTGTTTTGAGACCGCTGCGATCGATCAAGATCCTGGTTCGATCGCGTTCTATCCCAACTTTACCGATGGGATGCTGCCGTCTGTCTCTGCTCGGCCCTGCTCATTCACCATCTCCCGCAAAGCAAGCCCTTCACCCTCAGAACCGCTTTCCTCCGGTGAGCTATCGGTTGATTCTTGTCCGGCTATCCCTGCAAAATCCCCAACACTCCCTGCATTTAAGCCTGATAGAGACACTCCATCCCCTCATCAGCCGACACCATCCCCCGCGCTGGCGGCTCAACTCATTCAGCAAATGGAAAGCACCACTACTCGATGGCAACAAGAACTCGATCGGGTAAAACAACAAATTCAAACCCTCTATGAAGAAGGGCCGATCGTTAATGGTTGGTTAGAGGTACAGGGGACTGAAGTACAGGCGAATCCTTCCAAACTGCGCCATCTCGATACCCAGCATCTCATGGACTATATCGAAGAGATTTGCCGTTCCCATCCAGTTGCTTCTCAAGTTGTAGCGGATCAGCAAGCCTATCAACTCTGTGGATTGGATGCGGAAGGTCAGATCTGGTCATACCCCTGCCCACCCGACCAACTTCAGTCTGTTTGTACTGCCATCTCCCGGTATCATCGGTTGCGCCAGCTTGGGAGCCGAAAACAAAGGCTGGAAATTCAACTCATCCAGATCCATGAAACTCTGGCAGTTCTTCAGAAAAAAACAATTGAAGAATAATGACCCAAAAGGGTTAAGTTTAGGGGACGCAATCTGTACGTTGGTATAGTAGTTGTCTGCAATCCCTTTCGTTCGTTTCTAGTTTCATGACCCGGACTTCTTTGCTATGTCTAGCTGCTGTTCTTGTCGGGACGCTCAGTGTCTCAGGGGCAACCGCTCGTCTCCTTCCAGTTGCCGTCAACCGCTGGCTAGAAGTGAGTCAGCTTCAAGGAACCGTTAACTTTCGGACCAGTGGGCAAGCGGTGCGTCCAGCTCGTCGAGGGGTACGCCTCCGATCGCCTGGAGATGCCATCTCAACGGGAAGCAATGCAACGACTGTGCTGGCGATCGACACGGGAATTGGCAGCATTTTGGTATCCGAGAAGACCGGAGTACAGGTGCGAGCGATGGAGACCCTCGCGGACGGGGGCCACATTACCAAACTTCAAATTACTGGGGGACAGGTGCGGGTACGGGTACGGCGCTTTACCCATCCCAGTTCCCAATTAGAACTTCAAACCCCCGCTGGCATTAGTGGAGTGCGGGGAACCGTGTTTGGGGTGAGTGTGCAACCAGATGGCAAAACAGGGGTTGCCACGCTGGAAGGGCGGGTGGTGTCTTCTGCTCAAGGGAAGGTCGTCAGCCTGAATTCTGGTTTTCAAACCCTGATTGTACCGGGACAACCCCCCACACCTCCCGTTCCTTTGCGCCAGGATACTCGATTGAATATCACGCTTTTGGGAGCGGAAACTGCTGAAACCGCGCGGATTTCAGGGCAAACCGATCCAGTGAATTTAGTGCTTTTTGCGAATCAGCCTATTGTGCTCGATCGTCAGGGAAATTTTAACGTTCAGGCTCCGATCGCTTCGGGACGAATCGTTGACGCCACCGTCATTACCCCCCTGGGCAAACGACAGGTCTATCGTCTGCTGGTTCCCTGAAACCTGCTTGCGATCGTTA
>JANRKG010000457.1:0-14488 GCA_033763635.1 Leptolyngbyaceae cyanobacterium bins.59 | reverse complement strand
ACATAGGTGGGAACTTTCAGAATTTGCTCATAAAAATAGAGCTTGCCGTAGGGCGGGGTCGATCGCACCGACAATTCCCCATTGTCCTCATCCGATAGAAACTCCATCACTACTGCGATGGGATCGCCTTCTCGGTGCGGGGTGTAGCTGCGCCGCACAATGCCCTCTGAAACGGGATGAACCTGGGGAACGTAAAGCCAATCCGGTGCTTTGACAACAATTTTTTTGTTTACGGTCGCGACTAGCCCAAAGTTAGAAACGATGAGCATGTTGGGCTGAATCAATCCAGCGGCTCCCAGGGCATCCGTGAGGGCCGCAGCAAGTAAAGGCTGTTGAATATTTTCCACAGGGTCATCTGGTAGCTTGAAGTCTGGAGGAAGGGGTTCCCAGGTAACGATCGGTGCGTGGGCCGATGGATGTGGGGTAGGGGTTGCTTGAAGAACCATAGGGATTTGCCAGAATGTAGAAGGGCATCAATTGTTTTAAATCATCAAACTTTGAAGGATGGAATTGATCGAAATTCTCGACTAGAAACGGTTGCTTTCAACACAGTAGAAAGGGATGAAATTAAAGGGATGAAATTGATACAACAATGTCAAATTTTGTATCGATTTCTATGACAAATGTTTTTACGTTTCATTAGGTATTTTTACACTGGGCGATCGCTTCAGTCGGTATGAGTCTGAATTGAATCAGGAGCTTTCTTAGTTTGTAAGAATTTTTAATAAACTTTCTCATCAAATCAGTCTACTGTAACAATTTAGGTGGATTTAAAGCCTCTAAGGGATTTCGGTTCAGTCGTTCATTTTTAAGGTCTGGAAGTTTAGAATGAGCAGCAATTTAGCAACCAAACTGCGTGAGGGCACCAAGAAGTCCCACACAATGGCTGAAAACGTTGGATTTGTGAAATGCTTTTTGAAAGGGGTTGTCGAAAAGACCTCCTACCGTAAATTGGTGGGCAATCTTTACTTTGTCTATTCGGCAATGGAAGAGGAAATGGAGCGTCACCGCCAGCATCCCATTGTTTCAAAGATTTACTTTCCTGAGTTGAACCGCAAGGCCAGTTTAGAGCAAGACCTCCACTACTACTATGGTCCCAACTGGCGGGAACAGGTAGTGCTGTCCCCTGCTGGGGAAGTGTACGTCAATCGGATTCGGGAAATTTCGAATACCGAACCAGAATTGCTGGTGGGTCATTCCTACACTCGCTATCTGGGCGACCTGTCCGGTGGTCAAATCCTGAAGGGGATTGCTCAACGGGCGATGAATCTGGCGGATGGCGAAGGAACAGCTTTCTACGAATTTGCAGACATTTCGGATGAGAAAGCATTCAAGACCCAGTATCGGCAAACGATGGATGAGTTGCCCATTGATGAGGCAACGGCGAATCGGATTGTGAATGAGGCGAATGATGCCTTTGGTCTGAACATGAAGATGTTTAATGAGCTAGAAGGCAATCTGATCAAGGCGATCGGTCTCATGCTCTTCAACACCCTGACCCGCAAACGCACACGGGGCAACACCGAATTAGCCACTGCCGAATAGCGATTCGGTTTTGATGGTTCAGTGATGTCTTCTCTAATCTGAATGAGGTGGGGCGCTATAAGCGCCCCTTTTTTGTGCGAACGATTAATCTTCAGATCCCTGAGTTACGCTGCAAAGGCCGCGACTCGTTTCTCCATTTCTTCAGGGGAAACCTGCTCAACCTCAGTGGCGATCGACCAGTGGTGCCCAAAGGGATCGACTAATTTGCCGTATCGATCGCCCCAAAACATATTCTCAAGTGGCATGGTGACAGTGGCTCCCGCACTCACAGCCTGTTCAAACCAGCGATCGGCATCCTCCACCTGTAAGTGGATTGTGACCGCAGACCCATTAAAGGCTTTAGGGGAGAGGCTACCCCAGTCAGGAAACTCATCATTGAGAAAAATAAGGGAGTTTCCAATTTTAATGACACAGTGCATGATGGCTTTTCCGTCGGGAGTCATCATCCGGAACTGTTCCTGGGCACCAAAGGCTTTTTGATAGAACTCGATCGCGGCCTGGGCGTTCTGAACCGTCAGATGGGGCGTGACCGTCCGAAACACTTCTGTACTAGAAACTGCGTCAGTCATGGCTTCTCTCCAGTTAAGGTTGTTTTAGCAGGGGTTGGCCTCTCTTGAACCAGATTTATCTGGATGAAAGACGGTTTATCCTGATAACTGCAATAATACAAAAGAACTACTTTTTTGCCAACCCTATCTTTAGCAATCACACCCCTGACAACTCAATGGCGATCGTTTGCAACTGAATTGTGATGACTGCAATTGCTAATGTATCGGCTGCAACTTGAATGTATCCCCTTGCAATTCAATTGTGAGGACGATGAGCGTCATGTAAGCCATCACAATTGAATTGTAGGAGTGACAATTCAATTGTTGGGAGTGACAAAGGGAAGGTCAGGGGTTAGTGAACTTCCATCCCCAATGTTTTGACTAAAAAAGCCCATCGATCGCTAGTTTCCTCAATCATCTTGGTGGTCGGTTTGCCTGCTCCGTGACCCGCTTTCGTTTCAATACGAATGAGAACCGGAGCATCGCCCGCGTGGGCAGCCTGGAGGGCAGCAGTGAATTTGAAACTGTGGGCGGGAACCACGCGATCATCGTGATCTGCGGTGACAACCAGAGTCGCCGGATACGCAGTTCCGGGTTTGAGGTTGTGGAGGGGTGAGTAGGCATACAATGCCTGGAACTCTTCGGGATTTTCAGGGGAACCGTAATCAGAAGTCCAGGCCCAGCCGATCGTGAATTTGTGGAAGCGCAACATATCCAGTACTCCCACCGCAGGAAGGGCCGCAGCAAATAAATCGGGCCGTTGGGTCATACAAGCGCCTACGAGTAAACCGCCATTACTGCCCCCAATGATCGCCAGCTTTTTTGGAGAGGTATATCGATTCGCGATCAACCACTCTGCGGCTGCAATGAAATCATCAAAAACGTTTTGCTTCTGAAGCTTAGTGCCCGCCTGGTGCCAGTCTTCACCATATTCTCCCCCTCCTCGCAGGTTAGGCATTGCATAGATACCGCCCAACTCCATCCAGACGAGACTCGCAACAGAGAAGGATGGGGTGAGGGAAATATTAAAGCCTCCATAGCCGTACAAGTAGGTGGGATTGTTCCCATTCAGTGCCAATCCCTTTTTGTGGGTGATAAACATCGGGATTTGAGTTCCATCTTTACTGGCATAGAAAACTTGCTTCGTTTCGTAGTCGTCTGGATTGAAAGCCACCTGGGGCTGGCGAAACAATTGGCTTTCTCCTGTCACCATGTTGTAGCGATAGATGGTGTTAGGGGTCGTAAAACTGGTGAAACTGTAGAAGGTTTCCGTATCGGCCTGTTTTCCGCCAAATCCACCTGCCGATCCCAAGCCTGGGAGAACCACCTCCCGGACAAAATTTCCGTCCATCTCGAAAATTTTGATTTGCGTGTGAGCGTCTTTTAAATAAGACGCTACGAGTTGGTGATTGAGAATTCCTACGCCTTCTAACGTTTCCGGGGCTTCAGGAATAATAGTCTGCCAGTGTTCCTTTTCGGGGTGGGCCAGGTCGATCGCAATCACGCGCGATCGGGGTGCCTCTAAATCCGTTCGTATCCAAAACCGAGACCCCTGATTGCCAATCAGACTGTAGGCTGCTTCGAAGTCTGCAATCAATTCCACAACAGGCGTATCCGGTTGGGAAAGATCCTGGTAGAACAGGAGGGTTTTAGGGTCCGTTCCATGCCAGACAGAAATGATCAGGTAACGCCCATCCTCGGTTACGTCTGCGGCAAAGCCCCATTCCTTCTCATCGGGACGGTGGTAAACCAACCTGTCTTCGCTTTGAGAAGTGCCAACTCGGTGATAGTAAAGCTTTTGAAAATAGTTGACATCTTCTAAAAGCGTTGCCTCATTCGGCTCATCATATCGGCTGTAGAAGAAGCCCTGATTGTCAGGGGTCCAGGCTGCGCTTGAGAACTTGACCCACTTGAGATGATCGGTCAGGTCTTTCCCCGTTTCCACATCCCGCACTTTCCATTCCTGCCAGTCTGATCCCGATGCAGACAGTCCGTAGGCCATCAACCGCCCATCTTCGCTAATTGCAATATCTGTGAGGGCGATCGTCCCATCTTCAGAAAGGATGTTGGGGTCCAGCAAAACTTGAGGTTCGTCCTCCAGGGTCTTCAGGGTATACAGCACACTCTGATTCTGCAACCCATCGTTTTTGAAGTAAAAGTATCGTCTTCCCTGATGAAAGGGGATGCCGTAGCGCTCGAAGTTCCAGAGTTCCGTCAATCGGTTTTGAATCCGATCGCGCCCCGGAATATCGGTTAAGTACCCAAACGTGACCTGATTCTGAGCTTCAATCCAGGCTTGAGTTTCTTCCGAATTGGGGTCTTCAAGCCAACGATAAGGATCGGATACCTGAACTCCGTGGTAGTCGTCCACCTGATCAACTTGGCGACTGACGGGATAAGAAAGCTTTGCAGAAGTAGACATAGGAGATGCTCGTATCAGGATTCATCCCCATCATAGGACGGAGGTTGGGGATGGGGCGTAGGGGATAGAGGAGAAACAAACCTGGGATAGAGAATTCTTGGAATGGGCTTTTCTAGCATGGGCTTGACTCTTGTTTACCCATTCACAAAAACCAATGACCTACGATTACGACCTATTCATTATTGGGGCTGGCCCTGGAGGACATGCGGCGGCAGTGCGGGCTGCGAAGTATGGGGCAAAGGTGGCGATCGTAGAGCAAAATGCCGTCGGGGGAGCCTGCGTAAATCGGGGATGTGTCCCGATGGAGATGATTGACAGTGCTGTGGGCTTTGCGACGATGTATGAGGATGCTGCGAACTATGGATGGGTGGTGAATGGTTCGGCGGATGCCCCGCGCCATCGCTTTGATTGGTCCCGCTTTTCAGAAATTAAGGACCGGGAAATTGCACGGCTGAATGAGGTCCATACCCGATCGATGACGGATGGGGGGGTAGCGTTTTTCCGAGGGCAGGGAAAATTGGTGGATGCCCATACGATCGCGATGGATGATCGCACCGTGACCGCTGACCGAATTCTGATTGCAGTGGGGGCGAAACCATTACTGCCCGACAATATTCAGGGGATCGAGCATGCCATCACGTCCCGCGAAACCTTTTCCTTAAAGGAACAACCTCGACGACTCGCCGTTGTGGGTGGAGGCTACATTGGTTCTGGGTTTGCCAGTGGCTTTCGAGGATTAGGGTCAGAGGTGACATTAATCAATCACGAAGCATTGATCTTGTCGGGTTGGGATCAAGAAGTTTGCCAGATGTTGCAAGCGAATTTTGAGCAGGCTGGGATCAAGGTGTTGGGGGAGTCTCAGGTGGAGCGGATTGAACCCATCGCCAATGGGCTACGAGTGACTGTCGCCGGGAAGTTTAATGCAAGTCTTGAGGTGGATACGGTCATTTGTGCGATCGGTCGCGTCCCCTGTACCGAGGCGTTAGGTCTGGAGCAAGCAGGGGTAAACGTGTTAGAGAAAGGGCTGATTGCGGTGGATGGGTGGAATCGCACCAGTCAGCCCCATATCTTTGCGATCGGGGACTGTACCAGCAAGATAGCCCTCACACCGATCGCTACTGCTCAGGGACGGGCCTTTGCCGATACCCAATTTGGTGACCAACCCCATCAAGTCGATTGCCATTTTATCCCGGCCTATATTGCCGCCCGTCCTCAATTGGCGATGGTCGGGATGACGGAAGAGGAGGCCAAAGAACGCTTTGGGGAGGATGCTCAGTGCTACCGTAAGCGCTTTGAACCCCTGTTCTATAAAATGACGCGACGGGATGCCCACACGTTGATGAAGTTAGTCGTGAACCGGGGGGATCACAATCGCATCCTGGGCGCTCACATGGTTGGGGATCATGCGGCGGAAATTATCCAGAGTCTTGCGGTGGCCATTCGCATGGGGGCGACAAAGCGAGATTTAAATACGATGCTGGGAATTCACCCGACAATCGCGGAGGAATTCTTTACGCTGTAAAGAAATGGGGGAACATCGTTACCCCTGTTGCTCCTGCGATCGGGCCGTTTCCAGTAACAACCGTTGTTCTGCCCGCAGGATTGCCTGTTGCGTTTGTTCGATCGCGCTGGTTTCAACGGAAATGGAGTGAATGCCGTGATGAACCAGAATATCAATGAGATCGGGATACTGGACGGGAGCCTGACCGCAGATCGAGCAGGGAATTCCGGCTTGATTTGCGAGGTCGATCAGGTGGGTGATGGCTCGAACAACTGCGGGATGGAGCGCATTAAAGTGATCTGCCATCTGGGCTTCATCGCGATCGACTCCAAGTAACAATTGGGTGAAGTCATTCGTGCCAATTGAAAAACCCTGCACCCCGGCTTGCACATACTCAGGAACTAGAAACAGAACAGAGGGAACCTCCGCCATCATCCAGATTTGAAACTGGGGATACAGGGTTAGGCCAATATGCTCGGCCCGCTGCCGACAGAAACGAAATTCTTCAACGGTCCGCACAAAGGGCAACAGCAAATTCAGATTACTCACTCGACTCTGATAAAGATGCATCAGGGTCGCAAGTTCTAGATCAAAGAGGGTGGGGTCTAACACGTAGCTAAAGGTGCCCCGAATGCCAAGCGCTGAATCTCTGGAGGATGGGGGAGGGCTACCCTGCAAATGCTGAAACTCGTGGGAACGCAAATCGAGCGATCGGTAAAAGACTGGCCTGGGTTGAAAGGTGGTTGCAATCTGGTGCAGTAGCTCGGTTAAGCGCTTGACTAACTTGCTTTGCCGTCCTTCAGCGATCCATTGCAGGGGATGGATGCCGTCTAACACCTCCAGCAGCAGCAGTTCCGATCGCAAAAGCCCGACCCCATCTACCGGAAGGTGATTGGCCTGCTCCAGGGTACGGGTCTGGCTGAGGTTGATCATCAAACGAGTGCCGATCGACCCGGAGGGGATCACGAAAGTCGGAGGAGGGACGGCAGGGGGGCGAAGGGTTTGCACAACAGGATTGGCAGGAACTGGCTCAAGATTGGAGGTCTGAACAGTATGAACTTCTCCCCGATCGCCATCAATCAGAATCACCTCCCCGGTTTGAATTAACTGGGTGGCTTTGGGTGCAGCAACGATCGCGACAATTCCCAGTTCACGGGCCAGAATCGCGCTGTGGCTGGTCATGGTTCCCTGTTCAGTGATAATGCCGACTGCTTGCCGTAACAGAGGGAGCCAATCTGGAGTGATGCTGCTGGCAACGAGAATGGCTCCCGCCGGAATGTTTAAGTCTTCTGTGAGGTGATGGATAACATAAGCTGGAGCCGTGACCTGACCTGAAGCCACCGCTAATCCACTGACCTTTAAAGAGGAAGGTGTTTGGGAAGAAGGCACTAGGGGCACAGGAGCTTCTTCTAAAAAGCTCAAGGGCAGACCAGGGTTTACCTGGGTTACAAAGAGGGATGGAGTGAGGGTGGCAGGGTGGGAACTTAACAGCCATTCCAGGGTGAAGTGATCCCCAATTAAGGTGTTCAATCCCTTGATTCGGTCTACCAGGCGATCAATTGTCTCCTGAGTGAGAGATGGTTGCTGCTGATGGGAGGGATTCAGTAAATAGGTCTGTAAACAGGGGGAGATACTCAGTTCTGGAAGGGGTTGCTCTTGAATGTCCAAAGGAGTGTTACGGATGCAATGGGCGTATCTCTTGTTCCCCAGAGTTTGGGTTTGAATGGTGCCATTTTCGGGACTCAATTCGTAGCGATCGGCAACGACTTCCCCTCTCATCAGGGATGTACCCAACCCCCAGGTTGATTCAATGACCCACTGCTGGCGATCGGCTTCTAATTTCCCGGAAACGCTAGCCGGAAAAAGCGGTTGAATTAAAACGCCTAAATTGATCCGTTGCAGTTGAATGCCTCGATATTGCCAGTAAGTTAAGCTTTTGGCACTAAAGACCTCTGCCCACATCTGCTTGAGACTGATGATGATGTCAGCTTGATCTGAAAAACAAAATTGAGCTTCTATTAAGCCTGTGGTTTGAGAATTGCGATGGTTTATGCTCCGGCCCGGAAAGTAGAGGGAAGGCCGGAGGATGAAGACGGGGGCTGATAACTGTTGAATGTACGTGTCTAACGCCGCCACAAAATCGGTGGGAATTTCGGTTGCGACAATTCCTTCCCGAATTTGTTGGGCAATGCTTTGCAGTTGTTGCGCTTTCTGTAGATTGAGATAGAGCGCTGAATCAGCAAAGTCAGCCAGTAACGGATTAAACCAGTGAATGGTTTCTAGAAATGATCGCCAAATCTGGCTAGATACCACAAAGCCAGAAATCACGGGATAGCCATGTTGCAATAGCTGGCTGAGATAAAAGGCTTTATCACCAACACAAACCCGATCGGAGGGCTGAATTTCATGCAACCAGTAGAGCTTATTCAAGGTGAACGCTGTTTGACGCTGAGACTGATCATAGTGCAGCGATTGCCAGTAAGAGCCTGATTGGATCAGTAATCATTTTGCAGGGGTAGGGACGTACTATAAACCGTCCTGACCGTGAGAGGCCACGTCCCTACCGTTGCACTGCTATTTAGCGGGTTTCAAAGCCATCAAAACCTCGAATTGGCTGGTGGTTTTGTCTGACTGGACGGCGCTCATCCCAATTCCATGAATGGAGTTGAGAATCGCTGAGGTCTCTGGAGGAATGGTGCCCGTTTGGGATTTGAAAGCGGGACTATTCAGTAACGCTACCACTCGGTCCATATCCAGATAGAAATATCCAACGCCTTCTTTCGGTAAGGATTTGGTTACAGTTTTGTAGGTTTCGCTACCATCCAGGGTTGCGGGGGGTTTGTTCGCCATCACATCGACGATCGGCCCTCCAACCGCTAAGAACAGGGTGTTTTGATCTAACCAACCGTGTCCCAACAGGGCTTCTGTCGGAGAAACCTTCCATTCAGTTACGGATTTGCCCTGAAGATCCCGTTGGGCAACATTCACAGCGTTTGATTTTGCCAGGTTATCGAGTTTGGCGAGGGTCGCTTCTGCGGTGGCTCGATCGCTCGTCTGCACCACCAGTGCCCCCCCAAATCCGGTGGAGGCCAGCATTCCCTTATCGGAGGCAATCAGTCCCAGGGCAAATTCCCCATCCATCCAGCCAAATACTTCTTTGTCTGCATCCAAATTCACGGCCTGAAGTTGGGTTTTGATCAGGTTGACCGCTAGCCCGATGGAGGGATCGTTCTGGCTCTGGGCAACAACGCTGTTCCAGGTGTACTTGATCCCCTGGCCTCCCATCAATCCGATCGTCTCAACGGGAAATTGGGACACTACTTTGCCCGGAACAGGCTTAAATTCTGCCGCTATTTTGGGATCGAGTTTAGCCAGGGCTTTGAGCCGCAGACCCGCATCATCGACCCCCAGACCGACCACCATCGACTTCACCTGTTTGAGTTGGTTCAGGGTGGCGGGAGGAAGGGGAGTTGCGTCGGGGCTGGCAGCGGCTAACTGTTGAATCGCTGCTCCATAATCCGGCAGGTAAACTTGCGCCAGGGGATTCTTTAAGTCCGTGCCCTGGGTGAGCAGGTTAGACACTCCTTCCCGCCCTGCAAAGGAGGGTTCGCCTTTGAAGGTGTCGATCGCGGTTTCAACGGCTTTACGGTTATCCGAGACGACCAGATGATCATTGAGAACCGCAACATTGTACAGACTACCGGGTTTTTCAGTCACTTCAGCAACCGTCACCCCTTTGTAGTTGCTTTCCTTCGTGGTAGCTCCCTTCTGGGATTTCAGCTTTTGGGCGAAATTTAGCGCATTACCCCGGTCCTTAATTCCAATCACCATTAGCATGGTGGGCGTTGAGGCTTTGGCACTGGTATCAGAGGGTTTGTAATTGCTGGGGGGCAGAACGGCAAACATGACACCGCCCATCCAGGGTTTCAGGTCTTTTTCAATGTCAAAATTGGTGTCTGTCAACATCTCAGTCTGAAAATTCTTGATGCTCTTTTCTACCAGTGCCTGAGCTTCTGGGGTGCCAAACTTCTTCAACTGGGACCAGGCTTTTTCATCCGTTGAAATGTAAGCGGTCATGATCGCTTCGTCGGGCACGATCTTCGCACTGGAGAGGGGACTTGCACTCTCCCCAACGCCTCCTTTGAAATAGAGGTAGGCACCGACTCCTCCTGCGACTAATGCAGCCGCAGCAATGGCAGGGATTAAAAATGGGGTCTTTGCAGCAGGCATCTTAAAAGTCTCCGTAAATTCTCAGTCACAGGATAGGAAATAGCAGCCAGGAAAAGTAAATAGGCCATTTGGCTCAAACTGGCATGGAATTCTAATCAACAAAAACACGATGAGTCTGCCGAATTTCAGTATGCCCTGCGAAAATGTAAAAGGAAGCTCAGTCTCGGATTAAGAAATTGTTACGATGACAAAAAGTATCAATGCGATTCTCGACCGCGCCCTGAGCGGAACTGACCTCTCTGTAGAAGACGGGGTGGCTCTCCTATGCCAGACGGAGCCAGAGGCGATCGAGGCGATTCGAGAAGTGGCGGATCTCCTGCGGCAGCAACAAGTTGGAGAGATCGTCACCTACGTCATTAACCGCAACATCAACTTCACAAATATTTGTGAACAGCACTGTAATTTCTGTGCCTTTCGCCGAGATCAAGGGGCCGAGGGGGCTTACTGGCTGGATTTTGCCCAAATTCGAGAAAAAACGGCGATGGCCGTAGAGATGGGGGCGACCGAAATCTGTATGCAGGGTGGCCTCAATCCTGGGGCTAAAGTGGATGGCACGAGCCTTGGTTACTACTTGAAATTGGTGGAAGCGATCAAGCAAGCGTTTCCAGGTCTCCACCTCCATGCTTTTTCTCCCCAGGAAATTGAATTCATTGCCCGGGAGGATCGCTGTTCTTACCGGGAGGTGATTGCATCTCTGCGGGATCACGGGGTTGGGTCCACTCCGGGAACGGCGGCGGAGGTGCTGGACGATCGTGTCCGACGCATTATCTGTCCTGAAAAAATTGATGCGGCAACCTGGATAGAGATTGTCTCCCTGGCTCATCAGGAAGGTCTCTGTACAACCAGCACGATGCTATCCGGGCATATCGAAACGCCGGAGCAGCAAATCCATCACTTGTCTCTGGTGCGATCGTTGCAGCAAAAAGCTCGCTCTCAGGGCTATGAGGGCTACATTACGGAATTTATTCTGTTACCTTTTGTGGGGCAGGATGCTCCTCGCCCTTTACGGCAGAGGGTCGGTCGAGATCAGCCTGTTCTGAAGGATGCCCTGCTCCTGATGGCAGTCGCTCGAATTTTTTTAGGGAACTGGATTCCGAATCACCAGCCCAGTTGGGTTAAGTTGGGGCTGGCGGGTGCTACGGAAGCCCTCACTTGGGGATGTAACGATATTGGGGGCACCTTGATGGAGGAACATATTACCTCAATGGCAGGGGCACAGGGGGGCACTTGTCAATCGGTTGCGAATTTACAGGGGGCGATCGCTTCCCTGGGAAGACCCGCTCGACAGCGGGATACGTTGTATGGGTGGGTAGGTTCGTCCGTGGCTCAACCAGAAATTGCAGTGATCCCCAAGGGAGGAGCCACAACCCGCTAACATAAAGGGTAGATGCAGACCAAGATAAAGGGTGGAAGAGAGCGGCATGGATTTGGTTGCGCTTCAAAATGGGTTAGATAATACTGCCTTTGCAGTTCTGTTTGTGACCATGTTGGTTTACTGGGCAGGGGCTGCGTTTCCTCGCATTCCCTACTTGATGGCGGTTGGTACGGCAGGGATGGCGATTGCCAATCTCTGTATTGCAGCCTTGTTGGGGGCACGCTGGTTAGAGGCAGGTTATTTTCCCCTCAGCAATTTGTACGAATCCCTCTTTTTTCTAGCCTGGGGTATTACTACAATTCATCTGGTTGCTGAAAGTATGAGTCGCAGCCGTTTGGTTGGCACGGTCACGGCTCCCGTCGCGATGGGGATTGCAGCTTTTTCGGCCCTGTCCTTACCTGCTGGGATGCAAGCTTCGGCTCCTCTGGTTCCGGCCCTCAAATCCAATTGGCTGATGATGCATGTCAGTGTCATGATGCTCAGTTATGCCACTCTCATGGTGGGTGCGTTGCTGGCAGTGGCGTTTTTGGTGGTGACTCAAGGGCAAAATGTTGAGTTGCGGGGCAGTTCTATCGGGACGGGTGCCTATCGAGATATGCGCGATCGATTACGGCGATCGGGTGAATCTGTTTCTCTATCCCAGGCAGCAGAACCACCAGTTTCCCTGGATGCTTTGGGAACGGTGGGCGTGGGTGTGCTAGAGCGAACGAATGCTACGACGACCGTGACCCCTACCCTGACTCCCCAACGGTTGAGTTTGGCTGAAACCCTGGATAACGTGAGTTATCGAATCATTGGCTTGGGCTTTCCGTTGCTCACGATCGGCATCATCGCTGGAGCGGTTTGGGCGAATGAAGCCTGGGGTTCTTATTGGAGTTGGGACCCTAAAGAAACCTGGGCCTTAATTACCTGGTTGGTTTTTGCTGCCTATCTCCATGCTCGAATTACCAGGGGGTGGCAGGGTCGTCGCCCTGCAATTCTAGCCGCGACTGGATTTGTGGTGGTTTGGGTTTGCTACCTGGGGGTGAACTTATTAGGGAAGGGGTTGCATAGCTACGGTTGGTTCTTCTAGATGGGTCAGGGGCAACGTGATTGGACTCCCCTGCACGCAGCAGTGCATCGGGTTCTCCGTTTCCGAACCCTCCTCTCGTCAGGTCAATCTGTGTTAGTCGCTGTGTCGGGAGGGCAAGATTCCCTTTGCCTGATCAAGTTGCTGCTGGATTTACAACCCAAGTGGTTCTGGTCTCTTGGGGTTGTCCATTGCGATCACGGTTGGCGACCTGATTCATCTGCAAATGCTGCCCACGTCAACCAACTTGCTAAAGGCTGGGAAATACCGTTCTACTTGAAAACGGCGGATCAACTGCTCCCCAGGGAGGCTGCTGCCCGTGAGTGGCGATATGCTGCTTTCCTGGAGGTTGCCCGCGAAATGGGGTATTCCGTTGTCGTGACGGGGCATACGGCTAGCGATCGAGCAGAAACCTTACTCTATAATCTTGTCCGAGGCAGCGGAACGGATGGCCTCCAGGCGCTAACGTGGCAGCGTCCTCTGGGTCCTGGGGTTCAGGTTGTTCGTCCTTTATTGGAAGTTACCCGTCAAGAAACTGCGGAATTTTGCCAAAATTACCGTTTACCTGTCTGGGAAGACAGTACAAATTTAGACGTTCAATATGTTCGTAATCGGCTAAGGCAGCTTGTTTTTCCCCACCTCCGGCAACTTAACCCCCAAGTTGAACAGGCACTAGCCCAAACGGCGGAAGTCTTGCAAGCGGAAGTCGAGTATTTGGAAACCCTGGCAGAACAAATCAGACGGGAAGCGAGTCACCCTTCCCAGTCAGCTTTAAACCGATCGCTTCTCCAAAACCATTCCCTGGCAATTCAAAGGCGAGTCGTTCGGCAATTTCTTAAGCAAGAACTGGCGACCCATCCCACCTTTAACCACATTGAAAAGTTTGTCGCCCTGATGGCTGCTCCGAATCATTCCCAGACCGATCCCTTCCCTGGTGGCAAAATCGCCCAGGTTGAGGAAGATTGGATTACACTACAAGGACCACCCTTTTAGAGACGCGAAGTTTCGTACCGCTTCAGCAAAATGAAACTATGACGCAAACTCCGGTACATTTAGCAATCCCTGAAGAATTTGCCGCATTTCGGTAATGGCCTGAAGTTGGTAATCTCCCGCCTCCTGAACCTGCGATAACGTGCCTACAACTGCATCTAACCGTTGCCGCAACCCGTTCACATGGTCCTGTATTGGCTGAAGGGTTTCCTGGTACGTATTGACCCGACCGATCGTTTCAGATGCAGATCGTTGTTGTGCCCGCAGAGTCTCTTCCTGCTGCTTAATCTCGTTCCGGAGTTGCTCTTGCTGCCCAGTTTGCTGTTCCACCAGGCTTTGAGCCTGCTGAATCGCAGTTCGCATTTGGGAAATTTGAGCTTCTAGCTTGCTGATCTCCTCCGCTTGCTGTTGTCGTTGCGCCTCAATTTGACTCACGACAGGGCCAAGATCAATCAACGGTTCTGCACCAGTCCCGTCGCTATGGCCCTTACGGTTCATTAAAATCGATCGATTCTGCCCCAGTTCCTCTTCTTTCTGGCGGAGCGTTCGCCGCTGACCTTCGAGGGTTTCTTCCAGAAAGCGATATCCATCTCGTTCATCTGCCAGGTCATTTTCCAGACTCAAACGGTCATATTCGCTGGCCTGCTCCATCCGAGCCTGTAACTCGTCAATGGTTTGAGCTTTGGAGGTTAGTTCCTCCTCCTGCTCATTCACAAAACTGGAAAGCTTTTCGAAGTCCTGCTGAAGCTCTTTAACTTTAACTTCCAGTTCGTCGAGGGGCATCTTTTCTAGTGCTTCTAGATCAACC
>JANRKG010000456.1:0-3760 GCA_033763635.1 Leptolyngbyaceae cyanobacterium bins.59 | reverse complement strand
ATGGGTGCCGATTCTTACCTCAGTCCAACTTCCTCCACTCTGAAGTACCTTACTCATATTCTGAGTAATCCAGAGGGTGCCTTGAGATTTATCACCTTCCCCCCGCGATTTGCTCTCTGTTACACCAATCACTAACAACCGATTGCCTGCTGCATAAATTGTTTGGTTGCGGGGATCATTGTTTTCAAAGAGAATTTCAGCCAGTTGTTGATCGACGATTGCGACTGTACTGTATTGATCAAAATCTGTTTGATTAAAAAAACGGCCTTTCAGCATTCGTCGCCCTGTCGTATCCAGATAGTTGAGGGGAACGCTGACTGCTGAAATGCCCTCTGCTTCTCGACCATTCCATTGGATTGGGTCCAGGCCCCATACTGTGGATGTCGTACTAATGGTACGCACCTCCGGAATCACTTTTTTCATTTTTTCTTGATCTTCTTCTCGGATCTCCAGAGGTCCGACACCTTTAATCCATCCACTCGCTTCAACAAACGGTTTATCCCGTTCCGCTAATTTGTTCTCTATTTGTCGGCTGGTAATGCTTTGAATGTTCAGGGTAGCACTGACGGCAGCGACTCCCATAAATACCCCCAGCGTTGTGAGGCCCGATCGCACCCAGTTTCCGGTGGCGGATCTCCAGGTCATTCCAACTAGATCAAGGGGAGATAGCCCCATCAGTCTCCCTCCACCTGCAAATCCATGCCCGGTTTCAATGGTTGGGCAGACGGACTCAAAATTAAGGAGTCTCCTGTCTGGAGGCCCGATCGCACTTCTACGGTTGTCGGGCTTTGTAAGCCTAACTTTACGGGCCGTTTTTGCGCCTTCCCCTGCCGATCGCGCAACCAGACAAAGGCATCGTCGCCCTCCTGCTGAACGGATTCTGCGGGCACCGCAATCACGTTGCGTTTTTCTTCCACCTGAATCACCACACTCACCAGACTGCCAGGGATGAAGATCCGAGTGGCGCGATCGAGTAGAACCTGAGCATTTACCCGTGCTGTCGATCGATTGCCCCCGCCCCCCCCTTCTGAGCCTTCAGGGGCACTGGCCTGGGGCGAAACGTTCAAAACACGACCCGGAAAGACCTGGGAATTAGGACCAACATTGCTAACCCGTGCCACTTGATTGACTTTGACCTTCGCTGCATCCAAGGTTGTCAGTTGCAAATTTGCAACCTGCTGGCGGGGATCGCCCAAGGTCAAGAGCTTTCCTTCACTTTTCACACCATCCCCATTCTTGACGAACACCTCTAAAATAATTCCATCAATAGGGGCTGTCACGGCTTGATAGGACAATTGTTGTTGTAAATCCTGGAGCTTTTCCTGTCCATTTCGCAATTCTAATTCTGCTTTTGCCAGGGCAACCTGGGCATCCTGCAATTCAGACTCCGCCTTTCCCAATTTTTCCTGGGCTGTTTTCTGCTCCCGAACCAGTTCTAGTTGGGCATCCTTCAACCCAGATTCTGCTGTACCCACTTTTGTCGCATCCTCGCTCAGCAAATCTTTCGAAACCAGGCCCCGATCGAACAAGGCTTGGGTATCTTGCAATCGGGCTTCCGCCGCCTTGACCGCCGCGATCTGCTCTGCTACCTTTTCCCGCTTACGAGCGATCTCACGACCCACGATCGCCGCCTCCGCTGCCCGTTCCCGTTCCTGCTCCGCCACTTTTGCTCGCCCACGGGCGACATCTAACTCAAACTTGGCATTCTCGACTCGTTGCTTGCTCAGATCAGTGCGTACACCAGAATCGCGTAGCAGGATGAGGGGTTGCCCCCGACGCACCCGATCGCCATCCTTCACACTCACCTGCTCTACCGTTACATCTTTGGGAGCCTTGAGGGTTTGCTGCCCCCCCAGTTCAATCGTCCCACCACTGCTGACGGTCTTCTCAACGTTGCCCCGCTCGACTGCCTTTACCGCAACCGTAACGGATTCTGAAGGTTGCCCGAAAAAAGTGCGGTATCCCAGCCAACCTGCGATCGTGAGTATTGCCAACCCTCCGGATGCGACGAGCCAGCGAGTGCCTGCCGAATATTTGCGGCGAATGGCAGGAGAAGGAAGCGTAGCCTCACCAGGCGGGATCGTCTTCAGGTCAGATTCGAGATTTGGTAGATTCGGATCAGCCTCAAACCCTGATTCAGTCGATCGGTCCATACAGCTAGAGACCAGTATTCATTAAGATTATCGTTCACCAAATTATATGGCATCCTTTTTGACCTTAAGGTTCTACTTCATCCCACAGGCGTTCTAATTGATACTGCCATGCTCCTAAAACGCCTTGGCGGGCTTGCTCTCCCTGGTCGAGGTCGCCCATTATGCCTTCCTGGTAGAAGCGATCGAGGGTCTGTAGCGTCAGTTCTAAAGATTGCCCCTGAAGTTTTGCGGCGCGAATGATCTGCCGAACCCGGTCTTCGACAAACTGATTAAAGGGATCGGTGAGACCTTGCTGTTGCAGAAAAAGCAGACGTTGGAGGGCCGAGCGCAAATCCGCCTCGGTCAGGCTCAATCGATTGTGTTGAAAGACGACCCACAGCACGTTTTGGTGAAGGGCGTATCGTGCTTCCTGGGTGACATCAAAATTGGCTTCTAGAAGTTGCTGGTAAAAGGGTTCTGCCTCGGTTGCAGGCATCAAGGGCAACAAGACCCGCAGCCAGGATTGCTCTTCAGAAGCCAGGAGTAAAATCTGGGAGTTCTGGGTTTCCACTTGCCAGGCATCGGGTGGGCTGGCCTGTACAGAAGTGCCAAACAGGTCTTTCAGAACGCGATCGATATCTTCTATGTTCATGACAACAAAAAATCCCCTACCTCACAGTAGGGGATCGCAACCAGCGAATCAATCCGCTAGGAGGGAGATTACACGAGCCACTCTTCGACGGCTTCGGCCTTCGTATTGGTGCGGCGCTTGGGCGTTTCGCGAGTGAACTTCATGTGGATTTCGCGGGTTTGTTCGCCATCCGCCGCAACCGCCATGATGGGATAGTCGATCAGCCCATCCTGGAAGGACATCTGGAAGCGGAACGTACCATCGGGACTGAGTTTGATGGGACGACCACCGATGGTCACTGTGGCATCGGGTTCAGTTGCACCATAGACAATCAGTTCCGCATCTGCAATCAGCCAGAATTGGCGGGGCCGAATGATAGGCAGAGCACCGGAGAAGCCCAACCCTGCACCGGAAGCCGTCAACCCGACACCCGACATGGTGAGACCCATACCCATGCCCATGCCCACGCCCATGCCCATCATGCCCATGCCGCTACCGGAAGCGGTGGGGACTGCCCACATGCCAACTCCAGAGGGGAACACATAGGAACTGAGGGTTTCCTCGTGGATGGGAACCTGTTGCATAGAACCGTATAGAGAACCCGCGACCCGTTGTGCCTCTGCGCTTTGGGCCATCCCAAAGATCTCGTCGTAGATTGGGTTCGCGCCCACACCGAGAGCCGTTGCCCGCTGGCTGGGGGGGATCAGTTTCAGGAAGGTCTTACCCCGCAAATCTTCGTCGAAGGAGATGGTCACGAACTGGTCATCGATCCAGTCGGAGGGATATACCGGAGGAACTCGTACCGGGATGGAACGGGCCAGAATGAGCCAGCGACCATCGGGGCAGCGGTAGCCAATGTCAATCACATAATCCCGATCGCTCACTGGAATAGGGATGTACCATTCCCGCGCCAACTCATCACAGGGATACTCTTGCAGGCTGTGGGGGCTTTGGTATTCCAGGCTGATGTCTGTGACATCGTAGATGCGGAGGGCTA
>JANRKG010000455.1:0-7466 GCA_033763635.1 Leptolyngbyaceae cyanobacterium bins.59 | reverse complement strand
AGACAACGGCACAAACTGTCCTATGTAGCGACTGCGGCATTAGGGCGAACAATGGCAGCAAGCTTACTCCTGGCCTCCAATATGAAGCGCCCTGGTTCACGGGTGAATATTCGGGTCAAAGGAGATGGGCCACTGGGAGGGATTCTGGCGGATGGGGGGTTAGATGGGACGGTGCGGGGATACGTGGACAATCCCACCATTGAACTGCCTCCCAATTCCAGAGGCAAACTTGATGTGGGAAGAGCGGTAGGGTCTGACGGTTACCTCTATGTCGTGCGAGATGTGGGCTATGGGTATCCCTATTCCAGTACCGTCGAACTCGTTTCTGGGGAAATCGGAGATGATATTGCCCACTACCTTGTGAGTTCGGAACAAACACCTTCAGCCTTAAGCGTTGGGGTTTTTGTGGAGGCTGCGGGGGTACAAGCCGCTGGAGGGTTGCTCATTCAAATTCTGCCCAGGGCGGCACGGGATGAGGCTCTGGTGAAAAACCTGGAGGAGCGAGTGGCAGGGTTAGCCAGCTTTACCTCCCTCCTGCAATCAGGCAAGACGCTTCCCGAAATATTTGAGCAACTCATGGGAGACATGAATCTTCAGATTCTCCCAGAGGTGCAAATGGTGCGGTTTCACTGTGGTTGCTCCTTCGATCGCATGTTAGGGGCACTCAAAATGTTGGGCGAAGACGAACTTCAAGACATGATCGAAAAGGATAAGGGAGCTGAGGCCCTTTGTCACTTTTGTGGCGAGGTTTACCATGCGGATTGTGATCATCTAGCTCAATTAATCGTGGACCTCCGGACAGAATCTCGATCGCGGTAAGGGAAGGGTGATGAATTTCTGTAGTGACAATGTGACGGGGATTGCGCCCGACATTATAGCAGCACTCCTGGCGGCGAATGAAGGGGCTGCCATGCCCTACGGAAACGATCCCTGGACTCAGAGGTTAACAGCCCAATTCTGCGATCTGTTCGAAACGGAGGTGATGGTCTTTCCAGTCGCCACAGGTTCCGCCGCGAATGCGCTGGCTCTCTCGGTGATGACTCCTCCGTTTGGAGCTATCTATTGCCATGCGGATTCTCACATTAATGCTGATGAATGTGGTGCGCCCGAACTCTATACGGGTGGGGCAAAACTGATTCCCTTAGCAGGAGAGCATGGCAAGCTCCGCCCATCCCATCTGCAACAGGTACTCGATCGCGCTGGGGCCGGAGTGGTTCATCATATCCAGCCAGCGGCCGTGAGCATTACCCAGGCCACCGAAGCGGGAACCGTGTACGAGATTGAAGAGGTTCAGTCGATCGCTTCAGTTGCCCAGTCTCACCATCTCTATCTGCACATGGATGGGGCCAGGTTTGCGAATGCGATCGTTCACCTCGGTTGCCGTCCTGCCGAGATCACCTGGAAAGCGGGAGTCGATGTCCTTTCTTTTGGAGCCACCAAAAACGGGGCACTGGCAGCGGAAGCGGTTGTGTTCTTTAACCGATCGCTGGCTGACACCTTTGCCTTCCGCCGCAAACGAGGGGGGCACCTCTTCTCGAAATTGCGCTTTCTGTCCGCCCAACTCTCGGCCTACCTGACGGATCATCTGTGGTTGAGACAGGCGACCCATGCGAATCAAATGGCAATTACTCTTGCCGAAGGCTTAAAGCTATTGCCGGGAGTGCAACTCAGCCATCCTGTTGAAGCGAATGAGGTCTTTATCTGGTTGCCTGACGACACGATTCACCGCCTGTACAATGCCGGATTTCAGTTTTACCGCTGGCAGGAGGCATTGAATGAGGCGGGTCAAACCGGGGCGATCGTTCGTCTAGTCACAGCCTTCAACACTCAGATCTGCGATGTGGAAGCGTTCATTACAACCGCCAGCGCACCCGGCCCTGATCGTCCTCAACCGTCACTTTCACAGCCTGACTCTGGCCTTGGGGACTCGTGACTTTGCATTCAAAGGCATCTCCGGCTTTGGTAATCCGCAAACTCTCCCCGCAAGTCGTGGTGACGGTTACTCCCGTTCTTTGTTGAATTGTGCTGGCTATCTGTTCTTCTAATTTCGAGAGCACAAGTAAGCCTTTTACTTCGACCCCAAAATCTCCCTGCTCACTCCGCACGTTCACATTCATCGGAAAGGTTTTATTCTCGGCCTTCGCCTCACAGGTAAACGAATTGCCTGTTTTCAATTGAAGCGTTTTAGGGCAGGAAACAGCATCAATCTTGACCCCTGTTTTCTGAGCAAAAAAGCCTTTCAGGGTTTCCTCAACCTTGGCAACACTCACAGGAGCATTGCCAGGAGAAGTCGGCGGGATGCCGGGAATGCCCGTTGGCAGCGGGGCGGGGCTACCGGATGGGAAGTTCGGGGTAGAACCAGTGGGTGCAGGGCTGCCAGGGGTGGAAGGTTCAATGGGCAATCCAGGGGAAGGGGAACTGGTGGAACTGGGGGAGGCGAAGGGCGATGCCAGAGGACTTGCAGGGTTCGTTGTAATTTTGGGAGGGGCAGACTGGCTTTTCAGCGAAGAGGCCAGATAGGCAAAAACTAAGCCACTCAGGGCAGTTGCGGCTCCTACAATCAAAACAAATGCGATCGCCTTCTGGACTAACTTCATTACACAAACCGGGTTGGTTACAATTTAGCTACACTCCTTAACGATAATAATCTTTTCGTTGCGGCAAGTGTAAAGCGCGATCGTTCGCTGCAAAATCCTGTCATCCTGATAGGGAGATGTTCCGATTGCAAACAAATACAGCATTCCGATAAAAGTCATTCTATTAAAAGTCCATGATGCAATGGCTTAGAGCAACTTTGGGTAAATTTTCCAGGCTGACAGGGTTGATGCTGCTGTTTATTGGATTACTCCTGCTTGTGGTGCAATCCGATTCAGCCCGTTCTTTTCCAGAACTCCCCGATCCTCCAGGGGAAGCACGCATTCTGAGCCAGCGGCAAAATGCCGATCAAATGCTAGTCGCAGCTTGTCAGTTAGAACAGGAAGCTGATCCCAATTTCAACCATCGAACACAAACTTTGGAAGGAATCACCCTGGCAACGAAACAGGTGCAATCGGGCTTCGTGCCTCGTCAACGGGTGGCCCTGGCCCATCCCAGTAATTTCGATCGGCGATTTGTGCGGGATGTGAGAGGACGATCTGTGAGTAATGAACCGATCGTGGTTTTGCATGAAACCGTCGGAAGTGCCAACGGGGTCATTGGATTATTTCAGACGAACCATCCACGAGATGAAGATCAGTTGAGCTACCACACCCTGATTACTCTTTCTGGCACGGTCATCTATATTGTTCCACCTGATAAAAGAGCTTTTGGGGCGGGCAACTCCGTTTTCCGGGGGCCGCAGGGGGCAGAAGCGGTGCAGACCAATCCGAAATTTCCGGCATCGGTTAATAACTTCGCCTATCACATTTCTCTGGAAACTCCCTCGGATGGGATGCACAATGGCAGAAGGCACAGTGGTTATACCAGAGCGCAGTACGAGTCTCTGGGTTGGCTGGTTGCGAAAACAGGTGTCCCGGATGAGCGGATTACCACTCATAAGGCAGTCGATCGCTCTGGAAGTCGTCAAGATCCCCGTAGTTTTAGCTTCGATCGCTTTCGAAAAATTCTGAACAGCTATCCTCGTCAGGATGAGATTGGTTTACGGTGTGGTGTACAGCCTCCCGAACCTCCCGACGATCTCCACCAAAACCAACCCCCTGCCCCTTCAGGAAATGCGATCGGTAGATAAATAATCCCTCATCAAAAAGCGATTTCTTCCTCGATCTGTCCAGCTTTCACAGCCAGGATTTGGGAAGATTTTAACCACTGGGCATCAAAAGATCCCAGATGGGTCGTCGTAATCAGGGTTTGAAACCGATCCTGAATCGTATCCAGGAGTTGATTTTGACGGTGAAGGTCTAATTCTGCTAATACGTCATCTAACAGGAGCAGGGGAGGTTCGCCCACGATCTCTTCGATCAACTTCAATTCTGCTAATTTCAGCGCCAGGACCAGGGTTCTTTGTTGCCCCTGGGAACCGTACTGGCGGGCGGGCGTTTGGTTAATCAAAAATTCCACATCATCCCGATGCGGCCCCACCAGCGTAGTTCCCTGATATTGCTCGATCGCCGCCCGTCGGCGAATTTTTTCCCAGAAGGCTTGCTGAATTTGCTCCGGGCGATCGGGACGATCTCTTAAATCTGGCTTCCCTGGTTGGGAATCGGAGGAATTTTCTACCTGATCGAGAATCGGCAACCCTTCCGGTCTGACATTTGGCACATAACGAATCTCCAAGTTTTCAGTGCTCCCACTAATTACCCGATGCCAGGAGGCTGCCAGGGGAACCAGGCGGGCCAGTGCCCTTGTCCGTCGCCGGATTACCCGTGTTCCTGCGGTCACGAGTTGGGAATCCCAGAGAGCCAGTTGAGCCAGGGCAGAATCATCGGCATCTAATTCTGAAAGAACACCATTCCCCGTTCGTTGTTTAAGTTCAGACTTCAGTAGGGCATTCCGTTGGCGCAAAATCTGCTGGTACTGCTGCAAAATATGGGCATACACTGGCTCCAATTGTGTGACGAGGGCATCCAACCAGTGACGGCGCTTTTCCGGCCCTCCCCGCACCAACTCTAAATCCAGGCTGGAGAACTGAACGGCGTTGAGGGTGCCCAGGAAATCGAATTGGCGACGTAAAGTTTCTCCATTTAAAGCTGCGGTTCTTCGACCGTTACTCCGGAGCGCCAGGGCCATTTCCACCGGACCCAGTTCTCGCTCCACAGAGGCGGTGATCTGCCCGATCGCCTCCCCGTCCTGTACGAGATCCCGATCGCGACTGACTCGGTGCGATCGGAGGGTTGCCAGCAGCTCTACTGCCTCCAACAGATTCGATTTGCCCTGGGCATTATCTCCCACCAGGATCGTTTTTGGAGCCAAAAACTCCACCTGCTGGTCCTGATAATTGCGGAAATGACGCAGGTGGATAGTTTTGAGGTACATGGATGCAGGGGAACTGAGGAGGTGAATGGCAGAACAGAACCTAATCCCCTAATACAATAGCCTTCCCGCTAACCTGGGCGTAAAGCCGAAGGGCCAGTTTTTCCAGTTCAACCCAGAAGAACATCAGGGAACTAAACCCAAAACAGACCAGCAGTTCGGAAGGACTCAAGTAATGGGTGCCAAAGAAACCTCGCAGGGGCGGCAGGTAAATCAAACACAATTGCAAAACCGCCGTTAGCAAAAGGGTCGGAAGTAACCAGCGATTCGAGAAGGGATTCATCTCGATAAATAACTGAGTATTAGAGCGAATTGCAAGGGCATGGCCTAACTGGGCGAGACAGAGGGTTGTAAATACCATTGTCTTCCAACGATCAGGACTTAAGATATCACTGGTCACTTCATGGCTATGGGTAAAGGCCCAAAGCATCAAAGAAATGGAGATGACCGTAAAGATGATCCCAATCCGGACCATATAGGCCCCTAACCCACGGGAAAAAATACTTTCATTGGGATTATGGGGAGGACGATTCATCACATTGGGCTCCGCAGGTTCGACTGCCAGGGCCAGGGCAGGTAATCCATCCGTAACCAGGTTCATCCAGAGAATTTGGAGAGGCGTGAGGGGCACTCCACCCCCCAACGGCAGGAGCAGGGGCGAGGAGGCAATGACCAGGACTTCTCCAATATTGGAACCCAGAATGTATTTAATGAAGCGGCGGATATTGGTGTAAACGACTCGACCTTCCTCTGCCGCTGCCACGATCGTTGCGAAGTTATCATCCAGCAACACCATATCACTGGCTTCCTTACTGACATCCGTTCCCGTGATCCCCATCGCAATCCCAATATCTGCCTGTTTGAGCGCAGGAGCGTCATTCACCCCATCTCCAGTCATGGCTGCGATATTATTGCGACGTTGAAGTGCCTGGACGATCTTCAGTTTGTGTTCCGGTGCCACCCGTGCATAAATGCTGACATCCAGCACTTCCCGTTCCAGATCTGCCATGCTGAGTTTTTCCAGGTCTCGCCCCGTCAAGACCCGATCGCCCGGTTGCGAGATTCCCAGGTCTTCAGCGATCGCCTGGGCGGTCAACTGGTGATCCCCTGTGATCATGACCGCACGAATCCCGGCTGAACGACAGCGGGCAACGGCATCTCGCACTTCCGGACGAGGAGCATCCAGCATTCCCACTAACCCCAACCAGACTAACTCCCGTTCCGTTGTTTCGTCTGAGCCACTGGCAGGTTTTGCCGGGAGAGATTTTAACGCAAACCCTAACACCCGTAGGCCCTTGCCTGCCATCTGGTTATTGGCTTCCAGGATCTGCGATCGTTGCTGTTCCGTGAGGGTTTCAGCCCGATCGCCCGTTTGCACCTGACTGCATCGCTCTAGAATCAGTTCGGGGGAGCCTTTGGTAAACATGACATAGGGTTGCCCTGTGAGCACAGGTAAGTCTGCAACCCCCTCTGTTACCTGACAAATCACACTCATGCGCTTGCGTTCTGAGGAAAAGGGAAACTCATCAACACGAGGGATACGGCTGGCCCACTGGTCCTTTTCAATTCCGGCTTTCGCCGCAAGCGGTAACAAAGCCCCTTCCGTTGGGTCGCCAATCACTTTCCACTGGCCTTCCTCCTCTTGCAAGATGGAGTCGTTACAAAGGGCACTGGCAATGAGGAGCGATCGGACCTCAATTTGATCGTAGGCAGCGATGGGGCTTTCCTCTGCCAGAAACTCTCCCTTGGGGCTGTACCCTTCTCCTGTCACCTTTAAAGAATGGTTTTCCGTTTCGACTCTCTGAACCACCATTTTGTTTTGAGTCAGGGTTCCAGTCTTGTCAGAACAAATGACAGTAACCGAACCAAGGGTCTCGACCGCAGGTAATTTGCGAATCAGCGCATTGCGCTTAACCATGCGCTGGGTGCCCAGGGCCAGTGTCACCGTGATCGCGGCTGGCAGACCTTCGGGAACCACTGCCACCGCCATACTGAGGGACACTTCGAGGAGTTGTTCAAACACCCCCCATCCCTGCCGCAGAATCCCAATGAGAACCACAAGCGCCACCAGGCCCAGGGAACTGGATACCAACACATTCCCCAACTGATCCATTCTGCGTTGGAGGGGAGTTTCTTCGGTCTCCACCGACTCCAACATCGTTGCGATCCGGCCCAGTTCCGTGTGCATTCCAGTTCGCGTCACCAGCACGGTGGCCCGTCCCTGCACGACTTCCGTACCGCGATACACCAAATTCAAGCGATCCCCAAGGGGCGTATCTTCTGGCAAGTCTACATTTACCTGCTTATCAACTGCGTGGGCTTCCCCGGTCAGTGCAGATTCGCGGATTTGCAGATTGGATTCTTCCAGTAACCGCCCATCGGCGGCCACCTGCACCCCCGCCTCCAGCAGCATCACATCCCCTGGAACCACCTGTTCAGAAGCAATTTCCCCCACTCTGCCATCTCGAACAACCCGAACACGAGGAGAAGACAACTTT
>JANRKG010000454.1:0-7666 GCA_033763635.1 Leptolyngbyaceae cyanobacterium bins.59 | reverse complement strand
CATCGCCAATTTAAGCAGTTGACAATCCGGGAGAGCCGGAACGAACTCACTCGTTCTGTGGGTGAATTTTTGCGCGATCGTCCCTTTCTCGCAGTTTCCAGGCAGGAAGAACACTTCACATTCAAATATAAAGGGGAACTCCATTTTGCCCATGTCACTCCCTTTCAAGACCTTTACGGCTTAAAGTGGCGAATTCTGATCGTAATCCCAGAGACGGATTTCATGGCGGAAATCCACAGCAATACACGCACTACCATTTTGCTCAGTCTGCTGGCTCTGGGGGGAGCGATTACCTCCGGACTGATGATTGCTTATCGCATCACTGCCCATATTTCTGAGATCAATCAGGCCAGTCAAAAATTGGCGGAAGGAGACTTAAGCCAGCGGTTATCAACCAATAGCACCATTACTGAAGTGCAAAGCTTGGCCCACTCCTTTAACCAGATGGCAAGCCAGTTGCGGCACTTGTTTCAAAAACAGGTAGAAGCGGCAGCAACCCGCCAGAGCGAAGCCCGCTTTCAACAACTGGCAGCGGCGGTTCCGGGGATGATTTACACCTATGTCCACCGACCCGATGGAACTCAGGGGTTTGAGTATGTCAGTTCATTTAGCCGAACGTTATTAGAGCTAGAACCGTCCGACATGATTGCCGATTTCAACCGAGCCTTGGATCAAATTCATCCGGACGATCGGCCTATTCATGATGTGGCAGTCTGCCAGAGTGCCAGCACCCTGGAACCCTTTAACCTGACCTTCCGCAATATCACCCCTTCCGGCCAACTCAAGTGGTTGGAAGCCAATTCCCGTCCCCTCCAACACCCAAATGGCAGCCTTGCCTGGTATGGCATTGTGTTAGATGTCACCGATCGCAAACAGGCCGAAACGGTTCTGTACCAATCTGAACTCAAATTTGCCACCATTTTTCGAGATATTCCCCAACCCGCCTGGATTGCAACCCTACGGGAAGGTCGTTGCCTTGAATCCAACGAAAGTTTTGGCAGAGTTTTGGGCTATTTCCCCTCTGAGGCAGCGGGGAAGAACTGTCTAGAGATGCAGTTGTGGAACGATTTAGCAGATTTCCACCATTTCAAAAATATTCTTGAGCAATCTGGTAGGGTGGATAATTTTGAAACCGTCTTTCGCACGAAAACAGGCGAAGTCAAAACTGTTTTGCTCTCAGCCAAAGTGAGTCACCTGAATGGTCAAGACTGTGTGATTGGGGTCTTGAGTGATATTAGCGCTCGGAAACACCTGGAACAAGCACTCCAGCACTCGGAAGCGCAAACCAGGCGCATTCTCAATAGTGCTGTGGCAGCCATTACCAGTTTGCGGATCTTTAAGAATGGCACCTGGAAGATTGATCAGGTTTCGGCAGGCTGCGAACGCATTTCAGGCTACACGTCAGAAGAATTAACCCTGGATCAAAACCTGTGGGTTAATCGCATGGACCCAGAAGACTGGCAAGCCCTCAACTCCCGTATCTTTGCTGGGATCTTTGCCGAGCAAACCGATACTTACGAATATCGGTTTTATCACAAAGATGGCAGCCTGCGCTGGATCTCCCAAACGAATAACTCCTGGTGGGATGCGACACAACAATGCTGGTTTGTAACCGCGTTTTCGGTCGATGTGACCGATCGCAAACTCGCAGAAGAAGCCCTACGGCACAGCGAAAACCGCTTCCAACAGTTAGGCAGTGCCTCTCCTGCGACCATTTATACCGTTGTTGAAGAATTCAATGGACCCACTCGGTTTGAATACCTCAGTGCGGCGGCGGCAGAAATCCATGAGATTCCCCTGGCAGACCTGCTGCAAAATCCGTCTACTGTTTTTGAACACATTCATCCAGACGATCGGGAAGGCTATCTGCAAGCCGTTGCCCAAAGTATTGCCGAGATGAAACCTTTTCGCCACGAATGGCGCATTTTCACTCCCACAGGTAAGACGAAATGGCTCCAGGCTAATTCTCGTCCCGAACGACGAGACACCGGGGATCTTGTCTGGCACGGCATTGTGATTGAGGTGACGGATCGCAAGCAAGCAGAACTCGCATTACAGGTGAAAACCGAAGAACTGAATCAGTTTTTCTCCGTTGCCCTCGACTTGCTTTGTATTGCCGATACGAATGGCTACTTCCGTCGGCTGAATCGCCAATGGGAAAGAACCCTGGGCTACAGTTTGCAAGAGTTGGAAGGGAGCCGATTTCTAGATTATGTTCATCCAGAGGATCTGGAAAGAACGCTGGCAGCAGTCGCAATCCTATCTGAACAGCAAGTTATTCCTACTTTTATCAACCGCTATCGATGTCGGGATGGTTCCTACCGTTGGCTTGAGTGGCGATCGTTCCCAGTAGGTAACTTGATTTATGCCGCTGCCAGAGACATTACAGAACGCAAGCAGATTGAAGAGGCACTCCAGGCCAGCGAAGCCCGTACCCGTGCTATTCTCACAGCAATTCCCTTCATTATCATTGTGGTGAATGCAGAGGGGTATTTCCTGGATTACATGCATAGTTCTTCTGTAATGGACTTAATTGATCCCAGGATCAATCCAGTTGGAAAGTACGTAGGCGACTTGCTAACCCCTGACATTGCAGATCGAGCATTGCAAACCGTTCGGAATGTGCTGGCAACCCAAACCCCACAAGTGTACGAGCAACTGATTCAGATGGATGGGCAGTTGCAATATGAAGAAGTGTTGGTGGTTCCCTATGATGCCGAGAGCGTCCTGATCGTTGTTCGCAATGTCAGTGAACAAAAGCAAATCGAACTTGCCTTACGTCATAGCGAACAGAAGTTCAAAGGAGCCTTTGACACCATTACCACTGGCATGTGTTTAGTGTCGATTGCAGGGGGCATTCGAGAAGTCAACAGTGCCCTCTGCCAAATGCTGGGTTACTCAGAGTCTGAATTACTAGATTTACGCCTGGAGGATTTGGTTTATCCAGAAGACCACCAACTCGACTTGCCCCAGGTAACGCGCATGTTTTCCGGCGAGATTCAGGGCTATCAAGTTGAGAAACGGTTGATTCATAAAGATGGGCATCGCATTTGGGCGCTCTTCAACATTGCCTTAATGCAAGATGAGAACAACCGACCCCTGTATCTGATTGCTCAAATGATGGATATCCGCGATCGGAAGGAGGCAGAGGCAACCCTGCAACGAAGTAAAGCAGCCCTGGCAGAAGCCCAACGGATTGCCCACACAGGCAACTGGGAATTTGATGTTCAGACTGGAAAAATCACCTGGTCTGAGGAACTGTTTCGGATCTACAGAATGCATCCTGACCAACCGGAACCGACGTTGGAGGAGCATCTTCAGCAGATTTATCCCGACGATCGCTCCCTGTTTCAAGAAACCGTACAGCGATCTCTGCAAACAGGAGAATCCTATGTTATGGAGTTCAGGGCAATCTGTCAGGATGGTTCCTTGTGTACGATTGAAGGCCGAGGGGAAGCCGTTTTGAACCGAAATGGGCAGGTCATTCGGTTGTTTGGAACGGCGACGGACATTACCGAGCGGAAGCAGGTCGAGCAACAACTACAACAGGCCAAAGAAACGGCTGAAGCCGCAAACCGGGCGAAGAGTATTTTCCTGGCAAATATGAGCCACGAACTCCGCACCCCCCTCAACAGCATTTTGGGGTTTGCCCAACTGATGAGTCGCGATTCAGCCCTACCTTCTGATTATCAGGAATACGTGCGATTAATCTATAAAGGTGGAAATCACCTCCTCAAGCTCATTAACGAAATTTTGGACCTGTCTAAAATTGAAGCCGGACGATTAACCCTGGAACTCCAGGAAACAGACTTATTTGAAATTTTGCATTCCCTCAACAGCACGTTTAAACAACGGGCAGTCAACAAAGGTTTGGCCCTCAATTTGGAAATTTTGCCAGGGGTACCTCAATACATCCTCATCGATGCCCAAAAATTGCAGCAGATCTTGATGAATCTATTAGGCAATGCCATCAAATTTACCCATCAGGGAGCCATCACCGTGTCTGTGCAGGTGGGGACTGGAGCACAGGAAACAGAGCCAGTCAGCAATCGCTCTATGCCCCAGAACCCGTTACCCCTGAATCTGCTTTTCCGAGTAGTCGATACCGGAATTGGCATTCCCTCGCAAGACCTCACCCTCATCTTTGATGCTTTTGCCCAGACCCAAGCAGGGAAACAAGTTCATGAAGGAACGGGCCTGGGCCTTACCATCAGTCGCAAACTGGTACAACTTATGGGGGGCACGCTGACAGTTCAAAGTGAGGGTGGGCAGGGTAGTATATTTCAGTTCACGATTCCAGTGCAGAAAACCGCTGGTACAAACCTCCCGACAGAACAGATCAACCGTCAGGTGATTGGGTTAGCACCGGGGCAACCCAGGTATCGGATTCTTATTGTGGATGACCAACCGGACAATCGGCTTTTGCTGAAAAAATTGCTAAACATTCTAGAGGTGGAAGTTCAGGAAGCCGCTAATGGACGAGAAGCGATCGTCCTCTTTCAGCAATGGCATCCCCATCTTATCTGGCTAGATATGCGGATGCCAGAATTAGACGGCTATGAAGCGACCCGCAAAATTCGCTTTGAGGAACGAGCCAACTGGCAGCCCGGGCAGGAAGAGACGATTATTATTGCGCTGACCGCTCAGGCATCCCCGGCCGATCGGGCCGTTGCTCTGGAGGCGGGCTGTAACGACTACATCAGTAAGCCGTTCCAAGAAGATACCTTGTTTAACAAAATGGCAGAACATCTGGGAGTATGCTACCGCTATGCTCAAGACTCCCAAATACCCGCGCCAGAACAGACGATTGAAGAACCCCTGACCTTTGAATGTTTAGCGGTTATGCCTTTACACTGGGTAATTCAGCTTTACCATGCTTCCCTATCCTGTGAGCAAAAGGCTGTGAAACAATTGATTAGACAAATTCCATCAACCCATGCAACGCTGGTGTCGGGTTTAGAACAACTTACCCAGAACTATGCCTTTGACCAAATCATTATGCTAACCCAACCTTATCTTTCTCAGTTGTAAAGGGTCTCTCAACCCATGCCGTACAATTCTTTCACGCCTCGATCGTCTGCTCCTGTCAGCATTCTGATTGTGGATGATCAACCCGGAAATTTACAGACGCTCTCTGGCATTCTTGATCGGGAAGGATTTATCGTTCGTCAGGCAATTAGCGGTCAGATGGCATTGCAAACGGTACAGACGTACCCTCCCGATCTGGTGCTGCTCGATATTCGGATGCCAGAGATGGATGGATACGAAGTCTGTTCCCGCTTAAAAGCAGACCAAGCGACCTGTGACATCCCCATCATTTTTTTGAGTGCTCTGGATGATTCTTTGGATAAAACCAGAGCCTTGTCCATTGGTGGGGTTGATTACATTACAAAACCCTTTCAACTCGAAGAAGTTTTAATTCGAATTCAGCAGCAACTCACGATTCGATCGCAATATCAACAATTGCTTCGCCTTAACCAACAACTCCATGATCTCAATACGAACTTAAAGCGACAGGTGCAAATTCACACCCTGGAATTGCAACAAGCCCTGATTTTTGAACGCACCTTAAAACAGATTTCTGACCAGGTTCGAGACACATTAGATCAACATCAAATTCTGCGAACGGTGGTTGAAGTTTTGCTAGATACCCTGGGGGGGCAAAGTTGTGATGCGGTTCTGTATGACGAGGATCGCCAGCCCTCCACGATGCGTTATCAATCCGTGCAGCCAGACTTACCGATCGCACCAGAACAAGTTCCTCCCATCCCAGAGGTTCTGGAGATTTATGAGCAACTCCACCAAAAATTTAGTTTTGCCTTTTGCCACTTACAGCCTTCTATCCCCTCTCATCCAGCCGCAATTCTGGTCTGCCCCATCTTCGACGATCGGGTGGACTTACAGGGAATTTTGGGCCACCTCTGGATCTCCAAAGCACCTTTATCGAGTTTTAGTGACCAGGAACTTCACTTAGTTGAGCAAGTTGCCAATCAATGTGCGGTCGCCTTGCGTCAGGCACGGCTCTACGAAGCGGCTCAGAATCAGGTGCGGGAACTAGAGCGTCTGAATCAGCTCAAAGATGATTTCCTCAGTACCATTTCCCATGAATTGAGAACTCCCCTTTCTAATATGAAATTGGTGCTGCAACTATTAGGAACTCCGACGGCGGAGGATCAACACGCTTTGAACCCACTGCAACCCTCCGCACTGAAGAGCCAAAAAGCAGCCCAATACTTTGAAATTCTGAAACAGGAATGCGATCGAGAACTGAAATTAGTTCAGGATTTGCTAGATTTACAGCATGTCGAAGCTGGCGTTCTTCCTGAAGAAAGGGTGACGATTCAATTACAAGATTGGCTTGCCCATCTCATTGAATGCTTCCGAGTACGAATGGAAGAACAACAGCAAACGCTTCAGTTAGAAATCGAACAAGCTGTTCCTCCAATGACAATCCAACTAACCAGCCTGAGTCGGATCGTCACTGAGCTATTAAATAACGCCTGTAAATATACGCCCGCCCACCAAACCATCACAGTTGCTTTGTACCGGGAAGCCCGTTGGATTTGTCTGGAAGTGCGGAATACAGGTGTTGAAATCGCCCCTGAAGAGATGTCCCGGATCTTTGACAAGTTTTACCGCATCCCCAACAACGATCCCTGGAAATATGGAGGAACCGGATTGGGGTTAGCGCTGGTCAAGAAGTTAGTCGAGCAAATGGGGGGGATGTTGGGGGTCGCAAGTCAGGAAAACCTCACCCGCTTTATTGTTCAGCTACCCAGCGATTTTTCTGGGGAATACTAGTGTCCCGTCAGGAAAATTTTGACGAATCCCCTCCTGGGAGGGTGGCCGTAGGCTGGGTGGGTTAGGGGAATCGGCCTTCGATTAGGTTGATCGCAAAAACAATTTAGGAATTGTTTGTTTTTTAGCGTAGGCAGCGTTTTCAGCATTAATTCTGAAACTTATATCCCTTCGGGGGGGATATATTAAGAATCGTCATCAGAAGAATTTTGCTGGGTTACGGATTTTTGCAAGACCTTTGGATACAAGAATAAACGCTTCTTGTCTGTCCGAAAAACTGCCCAGATTCACTTCTGTTCTTTCGGCTTGCGCTTGCTCCCTCATCCTCCCTCACAATAGGTACGCTTCTGTGGCCCAACGTCGTCGTTTACTGACTAACATTCCTTTGCGGTATGTGCTGGTTGTGCCCTTTGTTGTACAGTCGGTGGGGATCGTGGCTCTGGTGGGGTATTTTTCAGCGCGGAGCGGACAGCGGGATGTGGCTAACCTGACTCAGCAATTGCTCTATCAAACCTCAAAGCGGGTGGAAGACCACCTTCAAGATTATTTCCAGACTTCTCAGCAGGCAATTTCTGCGAATCATTTAGCGTTAAACCAGGGCAGGTTTAGCATCGATCAGCCTGAACAGCTTCGATCGCAACTCTGGCAACAAATAACTCTGAATCCATCAATTCCCTCAACGGGATTTTGGAGTGAAGAGGGAACTGCGATTTTGTACTTACAGGTTGATTCGCTGACAATGCAGAAGTTTATCCAACAAGTTTCAGGTGAAAGACTTCCGCTAGGGACGGTGTTCCTTCAAGAAATTCGCCCAAATCAACGCAGATTCTACCGAGTGAATTCACAAGGGCAACCCCAACAACTGATT
>JANRKG010000453.1:0-24674 GCA_033763635.1 Leptolyngbyaceae cyanobacterium bins.59 | reverse complement strand
GATCGATCGCGATGGCGAAAAACTGGAATTAGTGAGGGCGATCGTCAACCTGGCCTGGAACCTGGGGATGGAGGTGATCGCGGAGGGGGTCGAAACCCCGAAGCAACTGGCTCAACTTCGTTCCCTTAAATGTGACTTTGCTCAAGGGTATTTGTTCTCAAAACCTCTTCCTGCCAGAGAAATTGAAAGCCTGCCAGATCAGTTTCCGGTAAATCCAGGCGATCGGCAAATTCTACCCTGACATTATTTCTAAATGAATGACAGATAGTGCTTCCAGAAAGGAATACTATGATGGGAACGTAATTTTTTATTTTTTACTGCAAGGGGAGGGTCGCTCCGTGATCGATCATCCAACCCTATACCCCTGGGATTCAGGTCCGGCAGTTGCCGAACTCCAGGAGTTGCTGTGTGCTCATGGGTATAAATTGAAAATAGATAGTAATTTTGGATATATTACGGAAGCTGCCGTGAAGGCGTTTCAAAAACATCACGGTTTGAGAATTGATGGGGTTGTCGGTGTCCAAACATGGGCCTGGTTAATGCAAGAGATTAAATCAGGCGTGCGAGTCCTCCGCCAGGGCCATCGCGGAGCGGATGTGCATGACCTGCAAGGCTTGTTGAAATTATACGGGTTTGGCACACCGAGAGACGGGGTGTTTGGGCCAGATACTAAACAGGCGGTGTTGGAGTTTCAAAAAGCGCACAAACTCTGGCAGGATGGCGTGGTGGGACCTATCACCTGGACGGTCCTGCGAGAAGGAAAGCCCCTCCCCTGTCCACCTGAAAAACGGGATTGGTATATCAATCAACGACGGTGGTGGTAAGTTACGGGCTTAAACCGTAAACTCTGCAAACTCCCCACTGTCATCGGTTTTCAAGCCCTGTTTAGAGGCAGTTGTTTGCAAGCCTGAACCACTAATCACCTGATGCAAGGAGAGTTTGGGATTTTGGTGTAACACGCCTAAAACACTCATAAAATCCCGCACGATTTCTCCTGGAGTTAAGAGAGCTTCCGCCCCCAGGCGTTTCACGATTTCCTGAAGAAAGGCTTCCAGGTCAGCCACTTTGACAGAAGTTTGCGAACCATAGTGATGATAGTGTACGTCTGCCAGTCGTTCCAATAGCTTCAAAATTTCCGATCGCGTCAAAGGCTCCAACTGCACAACAGGCCCGGATAGATCCTGAAACCCCGCTTTCACAAAGCGGCTTTTAGTGGTGCGCCGTTGCCATGCGGGGTCACTGTATAATCCCCGTCGCGAATCCTCAATAAACTGTGGCGTTCCCCCAATCAATATCCCCAGGTGGGAGGTACGGCCCTGCATGGCATCATTGAACATCAGCAGCAACTTGTCATAGTTATTCTGACGAGAAACGGCTGTTGTAATTTTGTAAAGATGCACCGCTTCATCCAGCAGGATCAGCATCCCCTGATAACCAATCCCTGCCACAAACTTCGCGAGTACCTTGAGGTAGTCGTACCAGTTCTCATCATCAATGATCACCCGGACCCCTAACGCCGCCCGTGCCTCTGTTTTCGTTGCAAACTCCCCCCGTAACCAGCGCAATGCCGCATCCTTTTTCGTCTCGTCGTCTGTTCGATAACCAACCCAGTAGGCGATGATCACGTTTGCAAACTCAAACCCATTCACCAGGTCTTCCATTTGCTTGACGACTTCCCGGATTTTCGCCTCCACCTGATCGTCAAACCCTTCATCATTGGGGCGCTTGCCCGTTTCCTCTGCGACCTGAGTTTGAATCCCTGCGATCCAGCGCTCTAGAATGGGAGCTAAGGCACCTCCCTCCGGGCGAATCTTGGTAGACAAATTTTGCATCAGAGCGCGATAGGTAGCAACGCTACTCCCGCCACCTCCCGCCAGTTTCCGCTCTGGAGAGAGGTCGGCATCGGCCACAACAAAGCCCTGTTCCATCGCCTGGTTGCGAATCAGTTGCAGGATAAAGCTTTTTCCCGCTCCATACCGACCCACAACAAACCGAAAGGCTGCTCCCCCTTCCCCAATGTTGCTGAGATCTTGCAACAGCGTCTTGATTTCCGTTTCTCGCCCTACGGCAATATGTTCTAGCCCCACCCTGGGCACCACTCCTGCCCCCAGAGCATTGATTAAACCCGTGGACACACGTTTAGGAATCTTTGCGGTTGCCATGAAAATTTGAGCCGATCGCGTCAGGTCAAGACAAACTCAAGACACAAATGTACTATTTCCTGAGGATGTCTAGACCGTTATAGCATCAATCTGGATTCAAAAAACAAACAGAACTGGGGCATTATTCCGTAATATGGTTAAAAACCACTTCTGGTTCTTCCAGGGCCAGGAATTCGGGAGGAAGGCGTTTCGGTTCAGGGCGGTTCAGACGGGCCAGTACCTCTGGGTGAATGGCATCCATCGTCTTGCAGCGTTGGCTGATGTAGAAGATAAACGCAGTACTTCCCATCTGAACACAGTCGCCATCAATCAGGAGGTGACGATGCTTAATCCGCACGTTATTGACATAGGTGCCATTTGTGCTGTTCAGGTCAATTAAGCAAAAGCCTTTTCGAGAAATATATTGAATGACCGCATGGCGGCGGGACAAGCCCTTGTCATAGAGGGCAATTGCCACCTGCCGATTGCGTCCGACCGTCCAAACCATTTGGGGCTGGAGGAGGGTTTGGGAAATGCCATCTAACAGGTTGGTGATCAGATAGGCATGTTGGCCCTGAATAATCCCCTGAATGTAATATCGCCTCGCCTGGGGAAGCATCTGCTCGGCGGCCTGCTCCGCTTCCCTGGCCACATCATCAATGGAAAGGGTCGCAGCATAAATTGCCAGGTCATCAGAATGGTGCTGATCCGGCTCATCCGTAGGAGGTTCTGTTGGCATTTGATTGATCGAAATTTCGTTGAACAAATCAAATGCTTCTGATGTTGACCGTTCAGGAGGCTCAACAGAACTTGGGATAGAACTTTCAGTGGATCTGGCCTGGGAATTCATGAAGGTAGGCTCGCAAGGGGAAGAAGGAGCGATTCTGAGGTCTATTTACAGAATGCCCTGAAAGGGGGGGAGACATGCAAGGATGATGAAGTTTCGGTGAAGTGGAAAAAGCACCAAGACAGTGCTTTTAACGTTAAGACAGTGCTTTTAACGTTGATCCTATCAGGTCCGTCTTTAAAAGGGGAGACACCCCCTAGTCAACTCCCACCGGAACCCCTCGCCCCACTAGGAAGTACGTGGTCATGAGTCCTTTCCCCTTTACCTCGATCGCCCCTCGCTGTTCAAACTGATACCGATCGCGCAATCGTTCGTAGGTTGCAGCCGTGACATGGATACAATCGGGAACACCATGAGATTCCATCCGACTGGCGGTGTTTACCGTATCTCCCCAGAGATCATAAATAAACTTTTTGATACCAATCACCCCCGCTACGACTGGCCCTGTATTAATTCCGATGCGAATTTGAAAATTTTGTTTTTGTTGTGCATTGAACGTTGTCAAAGCCTTCTGCATATCCAGAGCCATTTCTGCGATCGCCTCCGCATGATCTTCCCGTTCCCTGGGGAGTCCTCCCACGACCATGTAGGCATCCCCAATGGTTTTGATTTTTTCCAATTGGTGATGTTCGGCTAATTCGTCAAAGGTGGAAAAAATTTGGTTGAGCAGGTTGACCAGGGCGATTGGATCAATCCGGGTTGAGAGCTTCGTAAACCCAACGATGTCAGCGAATAACACCGAGACTTCAGGGAAACTGTCAGCGATCGTTCCCTGCTGGTGTTTGAGTTGATGGGCGATGGTTTCAGGCAGAATGTTCAGGAGCAACTTCTCGGATTTTGCCTGTTCTGCCTGTAACTTTTGACGGGCTTCAAACTCCGATCGCTGCAACCGTTCATACAGATATACGGACAGATTGCAGACCAGACAGAACCAGAAGAGGAAGAGGGCATAACGGGTTTCGAAGGCAATATCCTGATTTTCCTTCAGACCCAGGATCGGATTTACCCCAAAGTAATATGCCAATACTCCCAATTGGGAAATCAGATGCAGGGACCAGCGAACAGGCATGAGGGTGGCCTGGGTCAGAAATACCAGCGTCCATGAGACAAAGCCAAACAGAACCCGTCCATTTAACGTGGCCCAGATCTGTTCTAGTAAAGTAATAGACCAGGAACAGGCGAGAAACAAAACCTCTGGATAACGACGACCGAATGGGGCGTTGTACAAACCCAGACAGCTAAATAAAATAGTCTCAATCAGCGCTGCCAGAAGCAACCAACCCGATCGCAAGCGAGTTTGATCTTGCAACACTAGAGAGATTTCCAGCCCTACAAAAGTCAGGTAGCCGATCGCTGCCATTAACAAAACAAGTAGGAGTCGATCGCGTAGAAACCGATGCCGCCAGGTCTCGTAGCTGGTTTCCCCCAGATTCACTTCCGGGTCTTTCAGGAGGCGCATCCATACCCTGAGGAGGTATGGCCCTCTCGTGCGATCGGATTTTGGGCGTGCCGTCCTCATACCGTTTTGGAAATGAATGAGTTGAGTTCATGCTACAGCAATCCGGGGGGATGGGGAGGGCAAATGGGGATGGGAGACCGAGGGAAACAAATTGTGGGATTTCAATTTTTTGGAGATGTCAGGAAATTTTGGTGGAAATGTGCCTCGAATTCCTCAGTTCAAAATGGCTTGGGGAATCGCTTGTAGAATTAGAGTCATTAAATGACATAAATCTTTACCCGAATCTTTACCCCATGTCCTACCACGTTATTTATGACGGCAATTGCAATCTGTGTGCAAGCCTGGTGCAACTTTTGGAAAAACTGGATCAGGGGCAGCGATTTCAGTACACCCCCATGCAGGACGAGGCAACTTTGAAATTGTGGGGGATTACACCACAGGATTGTGAATTGGGAATGATATTGATAGATGCCCGACACCCCGATCGGCGGTGGCAGGGCAGCGATGCAGCGGAAGAGATCGGTCGCCTATTGCCCGCAGGTGCGGCCTTTGTCTCAGCCTACCGGGGCTTACCGGGATTGAAATGGATGGGCGATCGGGTGTACACCCAGGTTCGCGACCATCGATATGCCCTGTTTGGCAAGCGATCGACCCTTTATCAATCCGCCTATCCCATCTGTTCTTCTTCCTGTCCTTCCTGGACTCGTCCCGATTCTCCTACTTAGCTCGTATGAACTCCTTGACTCGCCTTCCTCGAATTGGCATTACTACCTACGGTCAAAACGACTTGAATTGCTTTTACCTGCCCCGTGCCTACGTTGAGGCGATTCGTAGGGCGGGTGGCTTGCCAATGTTACTGCCTCCAGGGGAAACGAACCTGGAAGCGATTTTGGCAACCGTTGATGGCCTTCTCCTGCCGGGAGGTGGAGACATCAACCCCATGTTATACGGTGGGTCTGATCATCCCGCCATTTATAACGTAGACCCGGAACGGGATGCTTTTGAATTACCTCTGGCGCAACTGGCTCTCCAACGAGATATCCCGATTCTGGGCATTTGCCGGGGGCTGCAAGTTTTGAGTGTGGTGAGTGGGGCGGACCTGGTGGCCCATGTCCCTGACGAATTTGGGTCACTGGTCATCCATCGAGCCGAACGGACCCAACCCACCCAGCATCCAGTGGATCTCCTATCCGGCACCCGCCTAGTTCGATTAATGGAGCAATCTACCCTGATGGTCAATTCCCTGCACCACCAGGCTGTGCGGGAAGTGCCTCCGGGGTGGCAAGTGGCTGCGAGGGCAGCAGATGGCCTGATCGAGGCGATCGAGCATCGCACGCATCCCTGGGCGCTCGCCCTTCAGTGGCACCCCGAACTTTCCCCCGACAATCTCCTCCAGTGCCGCATCTTCCAGGCATTTGTGGCAGCGGCTCAGGGGCAGGAAATCGCGCCCTTGCCCCAGAAGAACCCAGCGATTGCAGTACCATAGACTACAAACACTTTTTTACCCTGGTTGTAGTTCCTAATCTTTCATGACCCATTCTTATCAGGTTCGAATTCACGATCGCCAGACCCACACTTACTACACAGTCCACGTGCCTGAAGACCGCTACATTCTGCAAAGCGCCGAGAACCAGGGCACTAATCTTCCCTTTGCCTGCCGGAATGGAGCCTGTACCACCTGTGCAGTACGGATTGTGTCGGGAGAAATCTACCAACCCGAAGCAATGGGCCTTTCCAGTGAATTGAGACGGCAGGGCTACGCCTTACTGTGTGTGAGCTATCCCCGCTCCGATCTGGAAGTAGAGACTCAGGATGAGGATGAGGTCTATGAACTGCAATTTGGTCGGTACTTCGGGAAAGGCAAAACTCGCGTAGGATTACCGCTCGATGAAGATTGAGGGGCTTTCTCAAGTCGTTGAATTTAGGACCCATCTCAGGCAGTTTCTCCCGATCGCCCTGCTTCTGGGGTGTCTGGTGCTGCTTCTGTCCGCCTGTCAAGCGCCACCCTCTCCCTCTGGTCCCTTTGTGCGGGTAGAACGGGTGATCAGCGGGCAAACCCTGGAAATCTTAGGGCTAAAGGATGAGAACACGACCCAACGGGTCCGGTTAATCGGCATCGAAGCCCCTGACCTGGAACAGCAACCCTGGGGCTTCCAGGCCCAGGCACGGTTAGAGGAATTGATTGGAAGCAAGTCCAGAAGCACCTTTGCAGAACCCCTTCCTCTGGTTATGCTGGAAACCGACCTGGAAGAACAGGATAGCCGCGATCGAAAGCTCGCCTACGTTTGGCAAAACGGTGTTTTGCTGAATGAACAGCTAGTTGCGGAAGGATTGGCCCTTGTCTCTCCCCAGGCTCCCAACGCAAAGTACGACCAGCGCCTCATGCATGCCCAGGAAAAGGCTCGTTTGTTGGGGCTAGGAATCTGGAATCCAGAGAATCCGATGCGCCAAACCCCTTCAGAATTTCGGAATCAAGAAGAGTAGAACTGATTTCAATCTCTCTTGAAAGACACTCAGGCTTAACTCAGTTTCTTCTGCCGCACCTGCTGTCGGTGCAGTTTCCGTTGTGCCGCTCGATGCTTGAGCGATTCAATCACTGGAATGGCAACAAAATAACTCGTAATTCCGGCGATCGTGCCTGTAATCAGGCAACCGAGCAGAAAACTCCCAATCATTTCCCATCCCACACTGAAAAATCCTTCCCAAGACGTTAAACTTCCCTGAGGCAGGTCTTCCCAGGAGCGCCCCAACACCCGTTGCCCGACATGCAAGTTTAAGGCTGCGATCGGGAGGGTTGTCAGAGGATTGGTGAGCCAGGTCCCTGCTGCGGCTGCCAGAATATTCCCCCGCACGATCGCTGCTGTGAGGGCAGCAGTTGCCATTTGCAAGCCAGGGAGGGGGAACATTCCCCAAAAAATGCCAACTGCAAATCCTCGCGAAATCTCGACAGGATTTCCTCGTAAACGAATAAACCGAAGATATAGATAGCGAGAAATCCGCTTCCCCTGGGCAATCAAAGAAGATTTAGTGCGACGACGTTTCATACGGGAAAACAAGGATAGATAGCGAGAAAATCAGGCTACTTTCCTAAGATAGCTTGCCAGATAAGGTTCCTTCAGGTAGCCATCCCCACAAAAGCAATTCCTTTCGATACCCTGAAGATACTCTCAATTAACACCTCTAGCCCCCCTCCAATGGCCCACCTGACCCACCGCCGCCCGGAAAACGTAGAAGGGGATATCTATGTTGATACTTCCTGTATTGATTGTGATACCTGCCGCTGGATGGTCCCTGAAGTATTTTGTGAAGTGGGCGATCAATCTGCGGTTTATCATCAACCGACTCGCGAAGAAGAACGGGTTCGCGCCCTGCAAGCTCTTTTAGCCTGCCCTACAGGTTCGATTGGCACCGTTCACAAACCCACTGATATTCAGGCGGTTCAGCAGACGTTTCCCATTCCAGTTGCCGAAACGGTGTATCACTGTGGCTACCATGCCGAAAACTCCTATGGGGCTGCCAGCTACTTCATTCAGCGACCGGAAGGAAATATTTTGGTGGATTCTCCCCGCTTCGTCTCCCCACTCGTCAAGCGGTTGGAGGAAATGGGCGGCATTCGTTATCTGTACCTCACCCATCGCGATGATGTTGCAGACCATCAGAAGTTCCACGATCATTTCGGGTGCGATCGAATTCTCCATTGCGATGAAATCAATACCAATACTCGGAGCATCGAAATTCAACTCTCTGACTCGACCCCGTATGCCCTGGCCCCCGACCTCCTGATTATTCCCGTCCCCGGTCATACGAAGGGGCACACTGTTTTGCTCTATCGCAACCAATTTCTGTTCACAGGCGATCACTTGGCCTGGTCCGATTCTCTTCACCACCTGATCGCCTTTCGGAATGCCTGTTGGTACTCCTGGCCGGAATTACAGCGATCGATGGAAAAACTCAGTCACTATTCCTTCGAGTGGGTTTTGCCGGGGCATGGACGACGCTATCAGGCCGATCGCGCTATGATGCAACAACAGATGCAACGGTGCTTGGAGTGGATGCAGGGACAGTAGCAATCGAGTTTCCACAAAAAGGTTGACAAATTCCAAAGGTTTTGGCACACTAGTAAATGCACAATGTGCGGGTCTAGCTCAGTGGTAGAGCGTCACCTTGCCAAGGTGAATGCCGTGGGTTCGAATCCCATGACCCGCTTCCCCTCAAACCCCTTGAAAGCTTCTTGAAAGCTGAATGTTTTCAAGGGGTTTGAACTCTTTAGAGCTGCCTGAACCTGATTTATTTCTTGCCGACTTCTGATGCATTGATTGAGCAGAATCATTTTTTGCAATCAGTCAAGATTTGCAAACTTTTTTGAGGAGTGCTACATTCCTTTACAACGGTCCTCTGCCCGAAAGCTTCGGCAGAACGCTTCTCGTACCTATCGAGGATTCTGTCCTTATGGGTGGGTCTGAGGGGCATTTGTTTCCCTGTCCCGCCGAGTGGCACGTTAACAATTAGGTGATTCATGCAAACACTTTCGGTCTCTACCTCCAGTTTGGTCCGTCCTTCGATCGCACCTCCCCAATCCCTACGGTTAGTGGCTCTGGGAGACAGCATCATCTACGGCTACGGTGACCCAGAAGGGGGCGGCTGGGTGGAACGATTGCGGCGACGTTGGATGAACCCCGACAGCCCCGGTCATGCCCTGTACAATCTGGGGGTGCGAGGCGATCGGGTGAAGCAGGTCGCCCGTCGCCTAGAGGATGAATTTCGGCATCGAGGAGAATTGCGAAACCGTGTTCCCGATCGCATTATTCTGTCCGTTGGGGTCAATGACTCGGCGCGAGTTGCCCGTCCCGATGGTCGCAACTATACAGCCTTTGAAACCTTTGAAACGGAATTGGCAGAGTTACTGGAACGGGCGCAACACCTCTGCCCTGTGTTCTTTGTCGGCATGGCTCCCGTGGATGAGACCTGTATGCCCTTCTCCCAATGTCTCTTCTATAACCATGAAGATCAATGTCGTTATACGGAAGCCACCGAACGGGCCTGTCGCATCCGGCAAATTCCATTTCTAGATATCTTGAATCTGTGGCTCGATCGCGGTGAAAGCTGGTGGAAACCTCGTCTCTCCTCGGATGGGCTACATCCCAATGTCAGTGGCTACCGCTCCCTTTTGCAAGATGTATTGAATTGGGAGCCGATTCAAAGTTTGGGGTAATTTAACCAAGGATTAAAATTACCCATTACCCATTAACGACATCCCAAGCTTTCTCTCGTATCAACCCCTGTGACAGGATTCGTTCCTTCTGCCCGTTTGCAAAGTTGAGCAATTTCGTAGCGATCGAGAATAGCATCCGTAAAGTCAACGCCCGTTACCGTCACCTGTTCAAAGCTCGTTCGGGAAAGGGTGGCATTGATGAGAATCGCATTTGTCAGGTCGGCCTGATAGAGAAACACCCGATCGACAAGCGCATCCGTCAAATCTGCCCCTTCCAGGTTCGCACCGACTAACACGGCCTGGGTCAAAATGGCATTTTGCAGGTTTGCGCCCTTCAGGTTAATTCCACGCATCTCAGCAGCGACAAAGGCTTTTCCAGTCAAGTTGGCTCCAGAAAAGTCTTGTCTCTGCAAATTGCTGTTGTTGTAATTGACAGTATCGATCGCTGTATTACCCGATAAATCTGCTGCATAGGCAGGGCGGGCATTCAGCAAAACCCAGACACAGGCCAACGCCAGCATCAACAGGAAGCTCACCAGCAATTTTTGGATGTTTTTAAGCATAGAGTAGGCGGAGGACGGAGGGAAATGCTCTGAAACCTGTCCTGGTTTAACCAGGGACTTATCTTGATATTTTAGGGTGACAGACAAAAATAGAGGGCAAAAGACAGAGTGTGAAATTGCTTTCCCTTCTGCCCTTTGCCCTCTGCCCTCTGCCTTAATCTCAACCTTGAGCTTTCACAGTTGACTTTTCAGTAGGGGTTGCACCATTTTGAACGGCAACTTTACCATTTTTGCCATTTACAGAGTGCCCGTTGGTGCTGGGATTGCGGGGTTGAATGACCCCATAACCTCCATGATTGCGTTCGTAGATCACATTAATCTCGCCTGTTTCCGCATTTCGGAACATATAGAAGTCGTGATCCACAAGTTCTAATTGTTCCAAAGCTTCCGCGATCGTCATCGGAGGCATTGCGAAATATTTGGTTCGAACCACATCGGCGGGCAGTTCGGGAGTGCGGTTGCCAATCAGGTCCACCTCCACTGGTAATTGCTCCACCACTCCACCCGTTTTTGTGCGAGCTTGCTGTTTGTCGTTGCGTTTTTCCTTATACTTACGCAGTTGGCGGGCAATTTTATCAGCCACTAAATCAATACTGGCGTATAAATTCTCGCTACTTTCTTCGGCCCGGATGACGGCCCCATTCACGTAGATCGTCACTTCGGCGGTCTGATTGGGGTTTATCCGGGGATTGCGAGCAACCGACAGATGTACGTCAACTTCAGTCGTTAGCGTTTGAAAGTGATTAACAGCCTTTTCAATTTTTTGATTGACATACTCATGGATTGCGTCGGTAATCTCAATGTTTTTGCCCTGGATAACAAGCTGCATAAGCTTCCTCCCATGAAGCGTGGTTTAAAAATGCTGAGCGCTGAGGAATCCGTTTTGATTGAATGAAGCGTTGCTTTAACTCAAATTTCAAAACTTCAAACCCCAGAACTTGCTCATATCAACACCCTATCACTTTGTATTCTGGAGAACAGGACCCGTTATGATCTTTTGCATCTGTTGATAATTCTTGATTGCAATTCAGTCTTTAAACTAGAAAATTGTGTCAAAACTCTATTGCTTTTAAGAATGGTTTCGAGTAGACCTGAGGAAATTGTGTCGATCCCCTCTATGGCTCGATCGTGCCAATGGTATGACTGTGGCTTGATCCCCTATGGGGAAGCCTGGAGGTGGCAACAGGCTCTCGTTGCCGATCGTCGTCTTGATCCCACCTTAGAGGATGTGTTGCTTCTCATGGAACATCCCCCGGTTTATACATTAGGGCAGGGAGCCAGTGAGAAATTTCTGAAATTTGATCCCCAAGAATCAGGGATTGAACTTTATCGCATTGAGCGAGGCGGGGAAGTGACCTACCACTGCCCCGGGCAAGTAGTGGGCTATCCGATTCTGAATCTTCGCTATTACCAACAGGACTTGCACTGGTATTTGCGTCAATTAGAAGAGGTGCTGATTCGGGTGGTGGGAAGTTATGGGCTTCAGGCCGATCGCCTCCCCGGTCTGACGGGAGTGTGGGTAGAAGGCCGCAAAGTGGCTGCGATCGGCATCAAGGTCTCCCGATGGATCACAATGCATGGCTTTGCCCTGAATGTTTGCCCTGATTTAGCAGGATTTCAGCGCATTGTCCCCTGTGGCATTGAGGATAAACCTGTTGGCAGTTTAGCCCAGTTCATTCCAGGAATTGATCCAGGACAGGTGCGTCAGCGGATTGTGACCCAGTTTGCAACCGTGTTCAATCTCCAGGTGCGGCCCATCATGCCTCAAACCCCATAGAGACGTGAAATTTCGCGTCTTTACAGCCGATATTTTGTATTTTTGTTACGAAATCGAGGTGTTTTGCACCAAAAGATTACGTTTCTTTTCTGTTGCTCTGTTTAGCTAGCTCCAATTCCTGAAAACGTCTGTAAAATCTGGACTTGTAGCGTTTCGAGGTAACAAATGAATAAAGGTGAATTAGTAGATGCGATCGCTGCGAAGGCTAATGTCACCAAGAAGCAGGCGGATACGATTCTGACTGCCATGCTCGATGTGATTGTGGATAGCGTCTCTTCCGGTGATAAAGTGACGCTGGTAGGGTTTGGCACCTTTGAAGTCAGGGAGCGTCAGGCCCGTGAAGGGCGGAATCCCAGAACGGGAAATACCCTTCAAATTCCGGCGACCAAAGTTCCTGCATTCTCCGCAGGAAAAGGGTTCAAAGATAAAGTAACTGCCTGAGAATCCGGTTTGGGTTTCGGGAATTTACTAGCTCGGCCCGCCTCCCATTGAGAGGTGTTGCGATCGATTCACAGGCGGGCTTTCTAAGTTTTGGCGGGTGGCAGTTCTGTTGATAGGGGCTATCTCTCAATCAAAGAGTCGCTGCCTTCTCTCCTCTGTCCTTTACCTTGCGTTCGATTATCCGGATTAGGCTCCCCTTGACCGTAAAGAGACTTAAAAGTTCTCTGAGATCGGTCATGCGTTACAACCTATTCCTCTTGGCTTGTCTTCTTTTCATGGGTGGGCTGGTCTCGTACCCCTCCCGAAACACTCAATCTTTTACCTCTGACCCATCCCAACTGGTTGCCCGTCAATCCCTTACGACGCTTGCCCATCGGCATCGCTCTTTAGGTCGCGTGTATCGGGGGAGTGGACGGCGAGCAATTTTGAGTTAGGGATTCCCATTACCCATTTTCTGCTTCCAATTGCTTCAGATAAAACTGAGCATCTTTATAGCAATCAACCCGTCCTGCATCCAGGCAAAGTTTAGCGGCTTCCTGAAGATCCTGTTTAGCGGCCTGACGATTGGCAGACTCCAGGTACAGAATTGCGCGATCGTAATAGGCGAGGGCATGGCGGGGATTTCGTTCAATTGCGTCTGTAAAGTCACTTAAGGCACCTGCTCGATCGCCTAATTCGGCCCGTAACATCCCTCGGTTATAGTAAGGGTCCGCGTCCCTTGGAGAAAGGCGAATAGCAGTCTTAAAGTCTTCTAGGGCGGCCTGGGTTGCCTTCAGTCGATAGTTTACTAATCCCCGATTTTGGTAAGCCAGCGTGTAGTCCGGTTTCAGGGAAATTGCTTGGGTGCAGTCTGATCGGGCTGCTTCATGATTGCCCAAATTCGATTGGGATAAGCATCGATTCAAGTAAGCCTCTGCTAGCTTTCCATCCAGTTGAATGGCGCGGGTATAGTCCTCAATCGCTTGCCGATCGTTGCCTAACTCAGCATGGACTGTCCCTCGATTCACATAAGCCCGTGTGTATTCCGGGTGTAATTTGATGGCCTGGGTATAGTCTTCAATGGCAGCGCTCCGGTCCCCCAATCTGAAGCGTAGATTGCCCCGCTGATAGTATGCTTCTTCGACTTTGCTTCCTAATTCAATGGCCCTTGTCAAATCTGCCAGAGCGTTCTGGGCTTGTCCAAGCCGTTGGTGTAACAATCCTCGCTGATAATAGGCAATACCTTCATGAGGACGGGTATTGATGATTTCTGTATAGGACGCGATCGCTTGTTGATACTGCCCTGTTTCCTCCTGCACCATCGCCTGCTGATGGAGATTTTGAGTCAGGAATGTGTTTGGACTCCAGTTACGAAGTAACACGATCAGGCCGATCGTAATACTCAATCCCGCAATTCCAAAACTGATTGCCGGGTGTTTCCAGGGAAACTTTATGCCAAAAAAAGGAGATGGGGGTGGCGCAGGGGCAGGCGGAGACTCAACTTTTTCCTCGTGCTGGGTCGTCAGTCGAGTGAGATCGTTGAGAACATGGGTTGCGAGTTGGTAGCGCTGCTTGCTATCCAGTTGCACCATGCGATCCAGAATGCTGGCAAGCTCTGGGCTGGTTTGCACCAGATCATTCCAAATTAAAGGATTCAGGCCAAAGCCATTCAACTTTTTGAGCTTACCAAGTTCCTCTTCGGAAAGCCCGCTAGCAGCCTGAATGCCTATCATCCCTAAGGCATAAAGATCGCTGTTGAAGTGGACTTGCCCCAGGGCTTGTTCTGGAGCCTGGTAAAGATTTAGCTCGATCGGAGGCAATGGGGGAGAAGGGGGCTGAATGTCGAGCGTTCCATTTAGGTTATCAACCGGATAGGTGCGTGCCCGGAGTGCCTGGGAGCTAATTTCCTTAAAGATGCCAAACCCGCTGAGAACGAGCCGACCATCACTTTGTCTGCGAATCAAATTGGCAGGCTTAAGCCGACGATGGATCACGCCACGACTATGAATGAAGATCAGAATCTCCAAAACCTCCTGTAAAAGTTGGATAACCTGGTGTTCGGATAGGGGTTTGCCCGATTGCAATTCTTTCGTGAGGGGATGTCCAGCTACAAATTCTTCAATGATGAAAAATGTGTGGTTTTGCTCAAAGAAAGCCAGGATATCGGGAAGTTGGGTGTGATCGCAGATAGCTTTAAGAGACTCTGCTTTTTTCCGCAAAAGGGTGAGGGTAAACTGAAGAGTCCGAACCCCCGTATTGGGTAAGATCAAGCGCCTGACGACCCGGAGCGGGTGCCCAGACAGTTGAATATCTTCTGCAAGCAGAGTCTGCCCGCACAAGTCTGACCCCAAAGTTTTGACGAATCGGTAGCGATTTCCTAACAACTGCCCCATCGTTACACCCTGGCCCGAATAGCTTTGATTATGGCACAGGCAGATTTAGGGATCAGTAATGCCAACCTATTTCTCCATGAAGAAATAAAGAAAATTGAAGGTAGGGAGCCGTTTCTTTAAGTTTTGCAAGACATGAAAGGCATTTGACTGGATCTACGCAGCACACAATTCTTTCCCTGATTGCTGGCTGCATCGCTTCTTCTCTGCTTCACTTAATTGGGATGCATCAACATCCCGCCGAAAAACTGTTCCATTATGGCCCGTGAGTAACCGGGGCAACTGTTTATCCTGAATTTGCTGCAAAGTTTGAATATCGTAGGTCGTGTAGGTGGTCAGTTCAGAAGTGTCAAATTTGATGTCCACAACTGTCAGCGTTTTTCCGGGGGACAAGTTACCCGCCAACAAACGCCGAGGGCCAGAGCCTAAAAGCCCCGCATGCAGGAGTTGCAACTTCCCCCGATGGGCCGGGTAGTAGGCGTGTTGATGACCACTGATATAGGTATGGACGTTATATTGCTCCAACATGGCCCGTAGTTGATCGGCATTGTCCATCACCTCACCGGGTTTATCACGACCGATCGCCACCGCATAGAGGGGAAGGTGCCCCAACAGGATGCGTAACTTGGCCTGTTTTGCTTCAGAGCTGGAGAGAGCTTTCTCAACCCAGGCCAGTTTTGCAGGGGGAATGTAACTGGAAGAGCCATCCCAGGCTAGAAAGAAAACATCTTTGTATTGGAAGGTGTAGTAGAAAGGAAACTCGGAGCGATCGACGAACTGTACCCCTGGATCATGCCTGGGGTTTCGCCAGAACTCAGCCGTCAGATCCCGCTCGGTTTGGAACACAAACCTTCCCCCACTTCCCTGGGCGCTGGATGCATCATGATTTCCGACGGTAAAGCCAAAGGGGATGTTTGCCTTACGTAAAGGAGCCGTAACGTGCTGCTCAAAGGCTTGCCACATGGCCCGCAAACGTTCCTTCGTCAAGCCAAGATCCTGCCCTGCCACCATATCCCCGCTACAGACCACGAGATCGGGTTGCCAGAAAGGAATCAGCTTAATTCCCTTATCCACTTCTGGGTCATAATCTGTGGAGCCGTAGGAACTGTTCAGGTCGCTGATGACGACTAGCCGCACATCTCCTCGCGGTGGGTTGTAAAGCTTTCCGGGTCCGGCGCTAGCAACGATCGCCGCCGTTTCTGGAGGAAGTGCTTCCGGCTTAGACGGCGTTGGTGAAGGTTTAGAAACTTCCTGAGCCACCGGAGACGGACTGGGATTAGGAGATTGGGTCGTTGCCCCTCCATCTTTCATACAAGCCATCCCCAGCCAGAGAAGAACACCCACCAGGGCAAAGAAGAGAAACCGCTGCCAACGCATTGTAAGAGCCTGAAGGAATTACACGGATACATTAGCGTATTTTGGATGGGTCATGGGTCATGGGGAATTGTGTGCAAATTTTGCGGGTTGGGGCGGAAGAGTCAAGAGCGCAAAGGGAAGTGGTAGTCTGTGGGTAATCGGAAGCGATCGGCGGTTCGCTGTCAGTGGTATGGGGCTGAACCGTCAGGATGGGTCAGACTTCCGGCAGATTGCAGAGTTGAGAGAATACGCGCATGTCCGAGGAATCCCCCCAGCAACCAGAATTAGAATCCACCCCGCCACCAGAGGGAACAGCTTCACCGAATGGGGAAGTTTCCCCCGTTCCACCTGAAACGATCGACCCTGAATCCCCTATTGAATCGGGAGGGACGATCGCCGAAGTGGCTGAAGCCGAAGTGGTTGTCGCTGATAGTGCCGAAATACTTGTTGCTGATAGTGATGTCGTAGTTCCGGTGGATGGTTTGGAAATCCCTGTCACCGTGGATACGGTGGTTTTCCCTGATCCGGAGGCATTAACAGGGGTAGTGGGTGAGGCGATCGAACCTACCGAAGTAACGCCCGTGACGGCTGAAACTGTGTCTCCTCCCCCTCCCGCCGTACCTGTCCCCCCTCCTCCGGCTCCTACGACGGCTCCACAGGTGAAAGCCCAGCCTTCTAACCTGGATCAAGTGCTGGCGGTTTTACAGGGAATTTGGAGTAAAACTGCCCCAATTTTGCGGGCGATCACCATCTTCCTGCTTCGTACCACCCTGGACCTCTCCAAGTTTGGTCTTGTCCTCCTGAATGCTCCCGAACCGGACAGTCCAACCTCCCCATCCTCTAACTCCCCCATCCCGCCTGATCCCTCTGCTCCGGCATCGTCCCAACCTGCTTCCACGACTTCCGGCCCTGCTAAAGTGCTGGAGGATATCTGGAGAGTGGTATTGGGCCTGGTCCGATCGCGTCTTCCCGGATCTTTGCGCGATCGGACTCCCGATCGGGTGTTGTCTGTTTTCGTAACGGGGGTGTTGGTGTTGGTTTTCTGGCTAACCTCTGGCCTCTGGTTTGGGAAGCCGAAACCTGTCGCAGTGAAACCTCCTGTGGTTGAGAAACCTGCGGTGAAGGAAGCGCCTCCCGTAGAGAAGGTGCCCCCTGTGGTAAAAGCTCCGCCGATCGAAAAGTCAAAACCTGTGGAGAAAATCCCACCGATCGAGAAGGTCAAGCCTATTGAAAAAGTGCCACCCGTGGAAAAGGCAAAACCTGTGGAGAAAGCGCCTCCGGTAGAGCCAGTAAAGCCTGTGGAGAAAGTACCAATCGCAGATCAGGAAGCCCCGGCTGTGAAGGTGCCCCCCATGGTGAAAGCCCCGACTGCTGAAAAACCTGTGCCAGTGGAAACCTTGCCCCCCGCACCTCCCAGTCCGTCTCCAGTTCTTGGAGTGCCGCCCGTTGCAATAGTCCCAGACGCTCCAGCAGAAGTGATTCCTTCCCCAGTGCCTACACCACCCGCCACCCCAAAACCCACGAAGCCGACTCCTGAGCAGAAGCGCCTGGTGGCAGTGAAGGAGCAACTGGCGAAGGTAGCCGATCGCTATAAAGAACAGTTAGTGCAGACGGTGCAAATTGATGAGAAGCGCGATCGACTTGCAGTGACAGTAGGGGCAGGGTGGTTTGGCCTGGATGCTGCCCAGCAGGACAATCTGGCAGTGGATTTGTTTAAACAGGCCCAAAAGCTGAAGTTTAGTCAGGTCGAGATTCAGGATACGACCCAGACATTATTAGCCCGGAATCCAGTGACCGGAACGGGAATGGTGATTTTGCAACGAACCACATTTCAATCTGGGCCGGAGACTTAGGAAATTTCCAGAAAAGAGTTTACCTGTGGGTTGCCCTTCGACTCCGCTCAGGGCGAGAGTTCTGGTTGAGCGCAGCCGAAACCATTGGCTAGATTGTTTTTCAGAAATCTCCTTAGCTCTAAAAATCCAAATTCGCTTCTGCCAGATCGATCGGTTGATCCCAATCTTCCTCCAGAGCCAGCACCTTATCCTCCGACTCTGGGTCGAGCGTCATGCTGCCATCCGGTCCCTCCAAAAAATGGAGTTCCAGAATCTGCCCACCGTGGCTCTGGGCGATCGACTGGGCGTTTTCTTCCAAAGCAAAAGCCGTTGCGGAATCCCAGTCTCCTTTAGGATAGAACCCTTCGGAATCAAAGACAAAATAATAGGTTTTGGTGTTCATGATGCAAGTGGGGAATGAGTGATGGGGAATGGGGAATGGAAAAACAGGAGTAAGGAATGGAGAAGCGGGAGTAAGAAATGGGAAGTCGGGAATGGGGAATAGAGATTAAGTTATTGATCCATTTCCCATTTCCCATTCCCCATCACCCATTAGCAGCCTTAAGGCAAATCTGTACTGCCCATTAAATAACGATCGCACTCTCTCGCTGCACCACGCCCTTCATTGAAGGCCCAAACGACAAGGCTTTGTCCTCGGCGGCAATCTCCAGCAGCGAAGACTCCGGGAATGCTGGTGTTGTATTGCCCGTACTCAGCTTTGACATTGCTGCGTGCGTCTCGCTCTAGGCCGATCGCTTCCAGGAGGGGTTGTTCTGGACCCAGGAAACCCATTGCCAGCAACACCAGTTGGGCAGGTAATACCTTTTCCGTACCAGGGATCTGTTTGGGGATAAACTGGCCCTTCTCATTCTTTTCCCACTCCACTTCAACGGTATGGACCGCTTTCACATGCCCATTTTCATCGGCTTCAAACTGGGTTGCAGTTCTCAGGTAGGCGCGAGGATCGTCTCCGAACTTCGCAGCGGCTTCTTCCTGCCCGTAATCCATTTTGTAGACTTTGGGCCATTCGGGCCAGGGGTTATTCGCGGCACGGGTCATCGGTGGCTTGGGCATGATTTCTAACTGAGTCACGCTGTTGCACCCATGCCGGATGGAGGTGCCCACACAGTCGGTTCCCGTGTCACCGCCGCCGATGATCACGACATCCTTCCCTTGTGCGGAGAGGGGGGGGGCAGTTCCGTCCAGCACTGCTTTGGTATTGGCAGTCAGGAATTCCATTGCAAAATGGATGCCCTTCAGATCCCGACCTTCGATCGGCAGATCACGAGGTTTCGTTGCTCCGGTGCAGAGCACAACCGCATCAAATTCCTTCAACAGGTTTTCCGCCGGAAAATCCTTTCCAACTTCCGTATTGCAGAGGAACTTCACCCCTTCGTCTTCCAGGATCTTCAGGCGGCGCATCACCACCTGTTCCTTATCCAGCTTCATGTTCGGAATGCCATACATGAGCAGCCCACCGGGGCGATCGGCCCGTTCAAAGACCGTAACCCAATGCCCCGCTGTGTTCAGTTGCGCCGCAGCACACAATCCCGCTGGACCCGATCCAATCACTGCCACCTTTTTGCCAGTGCGCTTTGCCGGAGGATGGGACGTAATCCAACCTTCCTCCCAGCCCTTTTCGGCGATCGAATACTCAATATTCTTAATCGTCACCGGAGGATTGTTAATTCCCAACACACAAGACCCCTCACAGGGAGCCGGACAGACCCGCCCTGTGAATTCCGGGAAGTTGTTGGTTTTGTGGAGGCGATCGAGGGCTTCTTTCCAAAGACCCCGGTACACCAGATCATTCCATTCGGGAATCAGATTGTTAATGGGGCATCCGCTTGCCATGCCGCTGATCAGTGTTCCCGTATGACAAAAGGGAATGCCACAATCCATACACCGTGCCCCTTGAGTCCGTAGGCTGTCTTCGGGCATCGGCAGGTGAAATTCGTCCCAATTCCGAACGCGATCGATCGGTTCCAGTTCGGAGGGAAGTTCTCGGAGGTATTCGATAAAGCCAGTTGGTTTTCCCATGATGATAATCGGTAATAGGTAATGGGTGATTTAGGAGAAGGAGAAAAAAGGTAAGAGGGAATAGGTGCAGGGAAAATTACCCATCAACCCCCACCAATTCGGGCTACGTCTCTCGCGTTTGCTTCAAATGCCGCTGCAAGCGCTTCATCGCCGCTCAAACCTGACTGCTGAGCTTGCTTGATCGCTTGCAACACTCGCTTGTAGTCCTTCGGCATCACCTTGACGAACTTTGGAACCCTGTCTTGCCATTGAGACAACACCTTTTCCGCTTTTTGGCTGTGGGTGTATTCGGCATGGCGACGAATCAACAGGTAGACCTCGTTGATCTCTTCTGGGTCTTCCAGTTTTTCCAGGCCGACCATTTGGGCATTACAACGGGTTGCAAAGTCTCCTGATTCATCCAGAACGTAAGCCACGCCTCCGCTCATCCCGGCGGCAAAGTTGCGTCCGGTGGGTCCCAACACAACCACTTTGCCCCCGGTCATGTATTCGCAAGCGTGATCACCCACACCCTCAACAACTGTATTGACCCCGGAGTTACGGACACAGAACCGCTCCCCAGCCATGCCTCGAATGTAAACCTCCCCATTAGTGGCTCCATACAATGCCACGTTTCCGGCGATGATGTTTTCCTCCGCCACAAAAGAAGAGCCTTTGGGCGGATAAAGGATGATCTTGCCGCCACTGAGTCCCTTCCCCAGATAGTCGTTCGTGTCTCCTTCAAGTTCCAGGGTGACACCTTTGGGAACGAAGGCTCCAAAGCTTTGTCCGGCACTGCCCTGGAAATGGAGATGTACTGTGTCTTCGGGAAGGCCATCCCAATGACGTTTAGTGATCTCGTTGCCCAGGATCGTTCCCACCACCCGATTCACGTTCTTGATGGGTAGGGTGGCTTTCACCTTCTCCCCGTTTTCGATCGCAGGCTTGCACAAATCCAATAACACTGTCAGGTCGAGGGACTTGGCAAGTCCATGATCCTGAGGAATCTGGCAATAGCGACCAACTTCAGGACCGACTTGGGGCTGGTACAGAATCTTGGACAGATCAATTCCTTTGGCTTTCCAGTGATCTACTGCTTTCTTAGGTTCCAGGATGTCAGTGCGACCGACCATTTCATCAATGGACCGGAAACCAAGCTGGGCCATCAGTTCCCGCGCTTCTTCCGCCACAAATCGCATGAAGTTAACCGTATGGGCTGGATCACCCGTAAAGTTCTTACGGAGTTCGGGATTTTGGGTGGCAACCCCAGCCGGACAGGTGTTTAGATGGCAAACGCGCATCATAATACAGCCTAATGTCACAAGGGGCGCGGTCGCGAATCCAAACTCCTCGGCCCCCAACAACGCTGCGACCACTACATCCCGCCCAGTCTTCATCTGACCATCTGTTTCGACGACAATCCGAGATCGGAGGTTATTCAGGACCAGGGTTTGATGGGTTTCCGCTAAACCCAGTTCCCAGGGCAAACCTGCATGTTTGATAGAGGTCTGGGGGGAGGCTCCCGTTCCTCCGTCATAACCAGAGATCAGCACCACATCAGCGTGAGCTTTTGCCACACCAGCGGCGATCGTTCCTACCCCAACTTCCGACACCAACTTGACACTAATCCGGGCTTCCCGATTCGCATTTTTCAAATCATGAATCAGTTCTGCCAGGTCTTCGATCGAATAGATGTCATGGTGGGGTGGCGGCGAAATCAATCCGACCCCTGGGGTAGAGTGGCGCACCTTCGCGATCCAGGGATAGACCTTTCCGCCCGGTAACTGCCCCCCTTCTCCGGGCTTCGCACCTTGAGCCATCTTGATCTGAATTTCCCTCGCCTGGGATAAGTACAGGCTTGTCACCCCAAAGCGACCTGATGCCACTTGTTTGATCGCACTGTTCTTCGAGTCGCCCTGGTCGTTCGTCCAGGTATATCGTTCCGGGTCTTCTCCCCCTTCTCCGGTGTTGGACTTGCCTCCAATGCGATTCATGGCGATCGCCATTGCTTCGTGGGCTTCCTTCGAGATCGACCCGTAACTCATTGCCCCTGTTTTGAAGCGCTTCATGATGGATTCGATCGATTCCACTTCCTCAACCGGAATGGGCTGTCGAGGTGTAAACTCCAGTAAGCCGCGCAGGGTGTAGTGCTTCTGCCCCTGTTCGTTCACCAGCGCTGCATATTGTTTGTAAAGCGAGTAACTGTCTTCGCGCACCGCCCGTTGCAGGGTATGGATCGTCTGGGGACTGAACAGATGCCCTTCCCCTTCCTTCCGCCACTGGTATTCGCCGCCCACATCCAGGGTGTGACCGTTCACCTGTCGATCGGGGAAAGCATGGTGGTGGCGCAGGATCGCTTCCTGGGCGATCACCTCCAGGCTGACTCCCTCAATCCGAGAAGCGGTCCAGGTGAAGTATTCGTCGATCACCGATTGGTTCAGGCCGATCGCCTCAAAAATTTGGGCACCCCGATAACTCTGAATCGTGGAAATCCCAATCTTTGAAGCAACTTTGACAACCCCCTTGGTCGCAGCTTTGATGTAATTCTTGCAAGCGGTTTTGTACTCGACATTCACCAGCAAGCCTTCATGGATCATGTCAGCGATCGTCTCAAAGGCAAGGTAGGGGTTGATCGCACCACACCCGTATCCCATCAACGTTGCAAAGTGATGCACTTCCCGGGGTTCGCCCGACTCCAACACCAGACCTACGCGGGTTCGAGTTCCCGTGCGGATCAGGTGGTGATGCAGTCCCGAAACTGCCAGCAACGCCGGAATGGGCGCGTTTTGGGTATCAATGCCCCGATCGCTCAGAATGATCAAGCTGATCCCATCCTGAATTGCCTGATCTGCCTGAGCGAAGATCCCTTTCATGGCAGCTTCCAATCCATTTACCCCTTCCTGGGGATTGAACAGAATGGGAATTGTCAGGGATTTGAACCCGCCTTCATTGATGTGCTTCAGCTTCGCCAGTTCTTCGTTGGTGAGAATGGGCGTTTTGAGTTCAATCAGGTGGCAACTTTCCGGCTCCGGCTTCAGTAAGTTGCGTTCGGCTCCGATCGTCGTCTCCGCTGAAGTAATGATCTCTTCCCGGATGGAATCAATGGGGGGGTTTGTGACCTGGGCGAACAGTTGCTTAAAGTACTCGTTCAGCAGTTTGGGACGATCGGACAACACCGCCAGAGGCGTATCGGCCCCCATCGAACCCACCGCCTCTACTCCATCCCGTGCCATTGGAGTCAGCAATAACCGGACCTGTTCAAAGGTATAGCCAAAGGTGAGTTGCCGTTGAATCAGGGTCATGGGATCGCTTTCAGCCACTTCCGGCGCGTCTTTGATTTGCGCCAGTTCTACCATGTGCTGATTGATCCAGTCGCGATAGGGATGTTCCTGAACAATTTTGTCTTTAATTTCTTCGTCCGCAACAATCCGGCCTTCCTGCATATCCACCAGGAACATCCGGCCCGGTTGCAGACGGCCTTTGAAGGCAACTCGCTCTGGTTCGATGGGCAGCACACCTGCTTCCGAAGCCATGATCACCAGATCGTCATGGGTGACGTAGTAGCGAGAGGGGCGCAGACCGTTGCGATCGAGCACTGCCCCCATCATCGTGCCATCCGTGAAGGCGATCGATGCGGGACCGTCCCAGGGTTCCATCAGGCAAGAATGGTATTCATAGAAGGCCTTCTTCTCGTCCGACATGGACTCGTGGGCCGTCCAGGGTTCGGGAATCATCATCATCACGGCATGGGGCAGGGAGCGACCCGACAGCACCAGCAATTCCAGAGCATTATCAAAAATCGTCGAGTCACTGCCATTGATATTGATGACAGGTTGGGCTTTCTTCAAATCCTCCCCAAACAGTTCGGACTCAAACAGGGATTGCCGTGCGTGCATCCAGTTAATGTTGCCCCGCAGCGTGTTGATCTCCCCATTGTGGGCAATGTAGCGGTAGGGGTGCGATCGTTCCCAACTGGGGAAGGTGTTGGTACTGAATCGGGAGTGAACCAGAGCCAGAGCGCTCTCCATCTCCGGGTCGTGGAGTTCCGGGTAATAGTCGCCCACCTGGACAGGCATGAGCATGCCTTTGTAGACGATCGTGCGCCCCGAAATGCTGGAGGGATACCAATAGGGATCAATCTGGGGAACGCGAATTGTCGTATGGGAGCGTTTCCGAATCACATACAGCTTCCGCTCAAAAGCGAGATCATCCACCAGATCGGCACTGCGTCGAATAAACACCTGCCGCATAAACGGCTCACTGGATTTTGCCGTATTCCCCAGAGAAGAATTGTCCGTTGGCACATCTCGCCAACCGAGAACTTGCAAGCCTTCCTCTGCCACCACTTTTTCAAAAACCTGCTGCCCCTGCTCCCGTTGCGCCGGATCGGGGGAAGTGTAAATCATCCCGACTCCGTACTGTCCCGCTTCTGGTAACGCAATCCCCGCTGCTGCTGCCACCTTTTTCATAAACTTATGGGGCAACTGCATCAAAATCCCCGCGCCATCTCCTGTATTGGTTTCTGCGCCACATGCGCCCCGGTGATCCAGATTCAGAAGAATGGTCAATGCCTGTTCCACGATCGCGTGGGACTGCTGCCCTTTCATGTGGACAATAAACCCGACTCCACACGCATCATGCTCAAACTGTGGATCGTA
>JANRKG010000452.1:0-7078 GCA_033763635.1 Leptolyngbyaceae cyanobacterium bins.59 | reverse complement strand
CTCCCAGCGTCCCCAATTGTTGAGTCGCCTGGGTGGCATCCAACGAGAAACTCGCAGCAGTCAGAGTAAAGCCGATGGCTCCCTGCCCGCCAAAAGCGCCAAAGGGACCTGTGTAATCGACCGTTCTGACCGATTTATCTTGGACGATGGTGGCAGGGGTCCGACCGGGGACCGTGACATTCACGCCATCGGCCCCCGGAAAGGTTGCTGCTACAACCTTTTTCCCCGCTGCTCGCAAATCGACCCACAGGGGTTCAGCGGTGGGGGTCAAATCAGGGCGGGGGTCAATTCCGGTGCCATATTCATAACCTCCAATCGGTGCTCCAAATCCACTGATATTGGAGTTAAAGGGACTGGCGATCAGGTGAAAGCTATTGGCATTGATATCGTTATTGACAGCCGTTGACCCTGTAGCGATCGCAATATGGCTGGGAGCGGTCAGGGAGGGAGTGATAGTTTCATTGCCGAAGGCGGCTACACCCCGATTTCTCAGTAATCCCAGCCCCCGATCGGCGGGCAGGATACCAGTATCGAGAAAAGAGTTGGTGATTGAAGCGGTTGCACCATCCAGGGAAATCAGAATAACCTTCGGACTCATATTTACTCCCTAACACAGCCCATGAAATTGCCAGTCTCAGTAATCCCACAGGAAGATTAAGGTGAGTCTATTGTTTCCTTAAACATCTCTCTATGGATTCACGGATTGTTTACTTAACTTCATGACGAAGGAAAAAGAAAGAAAGAAAAATACTGACTTTTGCAAAAAATAAAATGCTTTGGGCATCAAGATTCTTCTCCAAAGTGGGCTTATTTGAGTGAAAGACTCGATGAGTCTTGCCCATTTTTTAGTAGGAAAAATCAGTCAAACGTTCTTCTGATTAGCGTTTTCAGGCGCAAGTAAATAAAAAAAGGAAGGGAACGTTCCCTTCCTTTTTCAAACCAGGTGATATTTTTCGACTTAGTAAAGATCTCCCAGGAGAATGTCTATTCTCTACAAAAGTTAATTAACCTCTCCTCCCTTTTTGGGGAAAATTTAATCTTCACACTGCTGTATTATTGGTTTCCCGCAATGTAGGGAGACTCGATCGCCTTTACCTGCCCCGCATCTACCAGCGCTTGATAGACGAAGGCCGCAACTTCTGCACGGGTTGCGGGGCGATTTGGATTGAGAATGTTTACCTTGGGATAGTTCACAATGATCTTGCGTTCCGTGCTTGCTGAGATGGCACTCTTTGCATAGGTAGGAACTTCCGTTGCATCCTGGAACAGAGCCAGGGCTTCGGGGTTAGTGGGTGTCAGTTTCAAGCCACCTGCCAGCGCAAGGAGTGCTTGCATTCGCAGAATGCTGTCATTGGGTTTGAAGGTGCCGTCGGGATAACCGGAAATGAAGCCCTGTTGTGCTGCTGTTTGCACGGGCTGCAAACCCCAGAAGGTGCTGGGGATGTCGGTAAAGCTGGGGGCGGGACGACTGGGGGAAACAAAAGGAAAGGCTTTGCTGACAATCACCGCAAATTGTACCCGTGTCACAGGCGCTTCTGGGCGAAAACTCCCATCGGGGAATCCGGTGATAATACTCCGCTCAGCCAGGGCTTTGATGTAGTTCCTGGCCCAGTGACGTTGCGTGTCTGAGAAATCTCCAGCGGAAATGACGGTTCCGGCAGCAAGGGTATCAGTGGTCAGGTAGATGTGGCCCAGTACCTTATTCCCTAAGGTTCGGCGGGTGAGTCGCCAGCCTGAATTTAACTGAAACTTGGCAAATTGTCCTTTCGGGGGAAGGCCATTGGTGCGGCCCAGTTCGATGGGGGCTGCTTTCGGATCATAGATATGAACTCCAACCAGGGTCAGGTCATTCCCCATCGGAACCACCCGGAGGCTATAAAATGGGCCAAATTCGCGACCCGCCATCCGAATTGAGTAACCGTTGCTGTCTACACTGCGTCCACAAATGCCTGTGAAGTCAAACTTCAGTAAAAGGGGATCGACCAGGACAGGATTCGTGCCACTTTCGGTCCAGCAAGCACGCTGATCTGAAACTTGCTCCAGAATCAACGGTTTGTAATCGTTGCCAACAGGGGAAGCCAGCACTATGTATTTACTCTGATCTACTTCTTGTTGTTGAAACGCTTGCTGTGCAACGGCTGCCCCTGAGAGGGACCGATCGCCCATTTGCGGCACAGGCAGGCCAGCCATCACAATTCCCAGGCCGATTCCCAGGGAAGTCGCACCCAAGCGAAACAATGGATTAGATTGCACCATAATCTTTACCAACTCTTGTAAACGCAAATTTTGAATAAAAAACGAATTGTGTCTGTAGGGGTGTAGCGTTAACTGTCTGGCCCGATCACTATCCTGCAACATTGCCTGTCAATTTTGCTTCTCTAAAACGATCGCAGCTTGAGTCATTGACTCCTGGAATAGAGGAACAGGTTCCGCCTTGAAAGCAATTTTGAAAATTTGTAACGGGATACTTTTTCTCTCGCTTCTCAATTTTCCCTGCCTCGGCAAGGGGTCGATTTTTGTTTAAAGAATTATTTATTTATCAATTCATTTTGTGAACTTTTCAGAGGGTTCCTGTCGTCTGGGCATCCTAGAATGTACAGGCTACTCCACTCAAATGTAAAAATGGCTGGTTTAGTGGACTTCTCACCTTCGCAGAATTTGATTTTCATGGGCGCTTCAACTTCGATCTGGATTGTGGATGACAAGTCGGACAACTTCGATGTCATCGAAATTCTGCTGTTTCGAGAAAACTACGACTTGCAATACTTTCCCAGCGGGGCAGCAGTTTTGGCCCAATTGGAAACCAGCCAACCCCATGTCATTCTACTGGATGTGATGATGCCTGACATGGATGGGCTTGAAGTCTGTCGGCGAATTAAAGCCCATCCGACCTGGCAACATATCCCCATCATTATGGTGACGGCCCTCAATTCTAAAGATGATCTGGCTCAGTGTTTGGAGGCCGGGGCAGACGATTTCGTGAGTAAGCCTGTCAATGGGGTAGAACTTCGGGCGCGGATTCGTTCCATGCTGCGAATTAAGTATCAATATGAAGACCTTCAGGCGCTTCTCCAACTGCGCGAAGATATGGTTTACATGATTGTTCACGATTTGCGGAACCCTCTCGCTAATGTCGTCTTAAGTTGTGAGTTGCTTCGCATGATGGAACTGGAGGAGAAACCAATGCGTAAAGTGCATCAGATTTCGGTCGCCAGTCAGCAACTGCAATCTTTAATCGATAGCCTACTGACGATGGCAAAACTGGAGTCCGGAAAGCTCGTGCTCGATCGCACCGAGGTAGATCTTCATCAAGTTGGGAAGTCGGTGCTGAGAGATTTTGAGGTGATCGCCGCCCAGAAGCAAATCGAGTTAGTGGGGGTATTGCCGGAAGCAGGGGGCGGAGTGAGGGTCGATGCCGCCATTTTCCGCCGCATTCTCGACAATCTCCTCTCAAATGCTTTGAAGTTTTCACCGTCGAAAAGCCAGGTTGTGCTTCAGATAGAGTATCTCCAATTCGGAAAAGCTCGCGTTGCCGTTGCAGATGCGGGTGCAGGGGTGAATGAGGAAATGCGCCAGCGGATCTTTGAGCGCTATGAGATCGGTAACATGGCGGTCGGTGTTCCCCAAATTGGCCTGGGGTTAGCCTTTTGCAAGATAGCGATCGAAGCTCACGGAGGCCAGATCACGGTGTCTGATAATACACCCAGAGGCTCTGTCTTCACCATTGAAGTGTAGACCCTCTCCCAGAAATTACGGACTCTTTAACAGAATTTTCCATAAAGGCTAAAAAAAGTCCTCATTTTCTGTGATGTGTTTTCCGAAGAATTTTTTCAAGATTGGGATCTCACTATCTCAGGGCATCTCCATGAATACGATTTTGGTCATTGAAGACGAGTCTGAAATTCGCGAATCCATTCAAGAAGTGCTGGAACACCGAGGATTTGCAGTCACGACAGCGATCGATGGCTATAGTGGGTTGAAAATCGCACGAGAGCAACTCCCAGACCTCATTCTGTGTGATGTGATGCTGCCAGAGATGGATGGGTATGAGGTGATTCGCGAACTGCGCCAGGATTTGAAGACTGCCAACATTCCCTTTGTCTTTTTAACCGCCCGTGCCGAGCGGGGTGAGATGCGACGGGGAATGGATTTAGGGGCCGATGACTACCTGACCAAGCCGTTTGCCCTCACAGAACTATTACGGACCATTTCAGTGCGGTTGAAAAAACAGGTGTTGGCGACAGAACGCTATACCCGCCACATTCAACACCTGGAAAATGCTCTGGATCATCTTGTTCACCATGACAGTCTGACCCAACTGCCCAATCAGACTTACTTACAACGCTATTTTCGGCCCATTCAAACCCAGGCAATTTTGCACGATCGTTGTTTACCCTTACTGGTACTGGGCATCGATCAGTACCCTACCATTAGCCAAACTCTGGGACAGGCATTTGGGCAGGCTTTGCTGAAGGCAATCGCGAAACGGCTCTCGGACTACGCGAGCCGGAATCCTGGCCTTGTGGTCATGGTTGCCTACTTGCAATCTCACCAGTTTGCCGTGTTGTTGCAACCGCTGGAGAGTCCCCATCCCATTACGGAAGTTCCCCAGGCGTTGTTGAAACTGGTTGCCACGCCGCTTCGGGTGAATTCCCATGATCTTTCCTTAACCGCCAGTATTGGCATCGCCACCGATCGGACAGGGCAGGAGAGTTTGAGTAGTCTGCTGACCCAGGCGGAGATTACCATGAATCACTTGAACCGCAAAGGAGGCAATGCCTATCGGGTCTATGACCCCAGTTTTCAACTGGAATTTCTCCATCGTCTGAGATTAGGGCCGTCTTTGCTGGCATGATAAAGCGATTACCAGCCCTCAAGATTTTCTGCCTGAGAGAAAGAAAGATCTCTTTCCTTACAATCCAGAAAAATAAAGGCTCTTTGAGATTTGCTGAGATAAGCAGGGAATTCTAAGGACAGAAATCGCGGGTTTCGGCACAAGTCAGAGGTGTAGAACATTGCGTCGAATTTGGTTGCGTAGAAGCAATCTTTTCCATTCGTTGATTTTAGGATCGTCCATTGTCATGTTAAATGTCATGTTCGTCGATCCATTGCATTGCAATCGGGACACCATCCGCTATGCTGGGAGACCTGCTCATTGTTGACGACATACCCGATAACCTGCGGGTTTTGACTGCGATCCTATCCGCTCGTGGATATCGGGTGCGACAGGCGAAGAGTGGTTCCTTTGCCCTCAACATTATCCGCATCAATCCACCTGACCTGGTTTTGTTGGATGTTTTGATGCCGGGGATGGATGGGTATGAGGTTTGCCGTCAACTCAAGGCCAACCCCCAAAGCTGTCACATTCCCGTTATTTTTCTCAGTGCGTTGGATGATTCCCTGGATAAAGTCAAGTCTTTTCAGGTGGGGGGATGTGACTATATCACCAAACCCTTTGAAGTTTCAGAAGTTCTTGCTCGAATTGAAAATCATCTCCAACTGAATCGGCTACAGAAGGAACTCAGGATGCAGAAGGATCAATTGGAGGAGCGTAATGTTCAGCTAGAGCAAGAGATTCGGATTCGGATGGCTACTGAAAATGCGCTTCAACTCTTAAATGTGAGTCTTGAAGAGATGGTTGAATCGCGAACGATCGAGTTAAAGCAACGAAACGAAGAACTTTTAGAACTTCAAGGTCAATTACAGCAAGCGTTAGAACGGGAACAAGCCCTGAGTCAGGCAAAATCCCAACTGCTGAACACCATTGCCCATGAATTTCGCACGCCTCTGTCCGTGATCGGCACATCCACAGGCTTACTCAAATTCCGCTTGCAGGCAGCGGGGGATGAGCAAAACCAGCGTTACTTCCAGCGGATCGATCGCAGCATCGAACGAATTGTGCGGGTTTTAGATAATGCCCTGACATTAGGACAGGTCGCTTCCCGCTATGTCACGTTCAACCCCAGTCCAATGCAACTGACTGCTTTTTGTGAGGGATTACTGGCGGAGTGGGAACAGCCTGATGAGGCTTCCCACCAAATTTCTCTAGTGGTGGAGGGAACTCCTCCAGCCAATCTCCAGGCCGATCCAGTTCTTCTCAGACATATTCTCAACAACTTGATTGCGAATGCCCTGCGTTACTCTCCGCAAGGGGGACCCGTGACACTCAAAATTTTGTACGAACCCGATCGAGTGCTCGTCTCTTTGACGGATCAAGGAATTGGCATTCCTGAAGAAGAACAAGAAAAAATCTTTGAACACTTTTACCGGGCCAGTAACGCAGATTCGATTCCGGGGATGCCGGGGGCTGGGTTAGGGTTGGCGGTGGTGCGCCAACTGGTAGAACTTCATCAGGGGCGTATTGAAGTTCAAAGTCAAGTGAAGCAGGGAACTCAGTTTATCATCTCCATTCCTGTAGGATCTAAATCAGAAATCTGATTGTGTGTGAAATTCTATCGGGGTCTTATCTCCCTAATTCCAGAAACGATCGATCCGGTTTTCCAGGGCTGATCGCCGATATGATGGACTGCCTTGCCCTCGACTGAAGACAGGAAGTTTTGTGCCTCGACGGGAGACCACCAACCCCAATTCCTAACCCCCAATCCCCCGATTCTGGATCATGCTTGCTTCTAACCCGATGCCTGTTGAACCCGTCACCCTCAATAATTGCGATCGTGAACCCATTCATATTCCTGGCTCTATCCAGCCTCACGGGATTCTGCTGGGGCTAACCGAGCCAAATTGGACGATCGCCCAGGCGAGTGAGAACACTCAGACTATTTTGGGAATTCCTCCCCGGTCTCTTTTGGGGCAGCCTGCTGCGACCCTGCTGCCCGATGAATCGATCGCTGCCTTGCAACAGTGCCTTGAACGAGACTTTGATCAGGTCAACCCGATACCCACCCAGGTTAAGGCTCCCATGGGTCTGGTTTCCTTCAGTGCCATTCTTCATCGATCGCCCCAGGGCCAACTGATTTTGGAATTGGAACCGCATTGGGAAACAGAGGAGCCGACTTTTCAGCAGTTCTATCACCTCACCCGATCGACCCTCACTCGGTTGCAACAGGCTCCCACCCTG